>JAKAAK010000224.1 GCA_021797025.1 Thermoplasmata archaeon | reverse complement strand
CAAAAATATTTGTACTAAAACTACAGTGGTTCATCAACAATGTCTGGCAAAAAATAATTCTATGTGATTGCCGCATTTTTATGCAAAAAAGGGAATAAGAAATAAAAGCCAGTAATATTAAAGGAGGTTAATTAGCAATTACGCCTTTTATATATGAAGATTACCAATCCCGCTGAGCGAATAATATAACCATTGCCCAAAAACCATTTACGGATAATTTCATAGTGTGTATTATCCCTACGGTACCAATACAATTGTTAATATCAGGCATTAAGAACATATATATAGTCATTTTTCATTTCCAACTAATTGTATGAAAGCTGCTATTATAGGATCATCTAACCTTGGTAAAAATGGATTGGCAGAGAGGAATATCAGGCAAATTGCAGAAACTCTCGACCAATTAGGGTATAGTGTTATGATTTTTACCCCTGCACATCCCATGGGCGATAACATCAAATTCTCTGGTTCCCATTGCACGATAAATACGAATATATTTAAGTATGATCTATTTGCTAGAAAGTCCATACTGAAATGGAGCAATGGAATATCAGTCGGTCTTATCGGTTTGTTTTCATTTGATCTTATGTACAAGCAACTCGTCGATTATGATCTATATTACTTCGCAAATCCTGATGTTATGTTTTCCAGAATGGCCAGGTATTTCTACTTACATGACAAACATCCCTTAATTATTCTTGGAAATCATGGAACATACTTTGAATATTTGAATAGGAGAATAATAGAAAAACCCCTGATTAAATTATTTAACACGTTTGTATTCAAATATTTAAACAGGATTGATATCAAGGTACAGGTGCAAAATAACTTCCAGCATGAGTTCTATAGAGAACTAGGAGTCCCTGAACAAATGATTTTTAAGCTTCCACAGTATAATTTAGATTACAGTAAATACCATACAGGTATAAATCATGGATTTACAGTAATCTGTAACAACAACACAATGTCTTATAGATGGCATAGGGTAATCAAGAAACTTGTAAAATCATTTAAATCCGTGAATTTTCTTATTATGAATAATAGAAATAGAAAAAATAGTTTTATAAAATCAATTTCCAAAAACAGTAATGTTTCTATATTAGATGAGACCGATGAGCATTTAAAATATGACCTTTTAGGAAGCGCAGATATTATGATAAATCTTTCAAACTATGAGCCATTGAACAGTGCATATTTCGAATCACCGCTATCTGGGCTTCCTCTTCTCACAACTAACTTCTATTCAAGCTCTAACCTATCTGAGGATTTACATAATAACATTATCAGTATGCAGAAACCTAACATAATTAAATTAAAGGAATTTATAGAATATTATAAAAAAATGAAGGAATCAAATCTTGATTATTATCAGGAAATGAAGGACTATATACATTTAAAAAGCATAGAGTACATAGAACAGAATAAACTAGATACAGAGATAAAAAAAATATTTGATAATTTGCCCACTTCAGATAAGAAGATCAGTATAGTAACTGCCTCCCTTAACGAGGCTGGGAATATAAAGGAATGGCTGGACCAGGTGCACCGTACTGTTGAAATTAACGGAATTACAAATATAGATGAGATAATTATAGTAGATGATGGAAGTAAGGACGGAACACAGGAAATTGTTGAAAATTATAAGGAATACTATCATGGAATTGCTATAAATCTCATTAAACGTAATAAAAAAATGGGAACACTTGATGCCCAGATAGCTGGTGCCAAAAAGGCAAAGAACCCATATGTGCTTATAATGGATTGCGATCTTCAACATCCTGTTGAATATATAACGGATTTTGTTACTAAACTCAATCAAGGATATTCAATCATAATAGGTTCAAGATATATAGTAGGATCAACTATTCTATGGGACTCTAAGAGGGAAGTAATAAGCAGGATAGCTACAATAATTGCACATACAATGTTTCCATTTACAAGGAAAATTAAAGATCCACTTTCTGGATATTTCCTCTGTGAAAGGAATATGCTTGCAGATCTGAAATCATATAAATACTTCTATAAGGCATTGCTTTATGTTTTGATTTTCAACAGTAAAAATAGAAAAATCAGGGAAATACCGATTGAAATGAGAAATAGAAAATATGGAGAATCGAAGGTTGTAAACAATTATTCCAAAACAGTAATTATGTATTTAAGGGAGGTTTTAGTATATTACAGGGATTCCAATAAGGATAAATTCCCATTCAATGAACTATAAGATTACACAGTTTTATGGGATTCTGGATGCATATACCCTGAAGGCGATAATATCTTAAGGCTATTTGTCACCATTAATGATACTATTTAAATATTTTAAATGTAAATTCAGGGCCACTCCAGCGCTAAGGTACTGATTGTAATATTCAAATGCATTTTTTGATATCTTTGATCTTAATTCTTTATCATTCATCAATAATTTAATCTTATCTAAAAATTCTTCTGGGTCATCTTCAACAATCATATGTCTTCCGTTCTCTATACCTATGAATTCTGAGGCTATGGCCGAAGTTGTTATTATTGCCTTGCCATAAGACATCGCCTCAATTACCTTCGTCTGCATGCCTGTGCCATAAATAAGTGGCATTATGACGATACTATTTTTGCTAATTAAATCATGAAATTTGTCTTCTTCTAAAAATCCGCATAAGTTAAGGTTAATGGGTATATGTTTTTTATGGATCGTATCAGGAATAAAACCAGTTACATAAAATGTATAATTTATTAATTTTTGACTTATATAAAGTATATACTCTACAGCAACTCTTGCAGATAAGTTATTCCCAGAGAAGAAAATTATAGAATCCGGTTCCTCTGCAACACTAAAATGGTTCCCAAAATCAAGTATAGGAGGAATATACTTTACTCTGAGATTTTTTATTACACCTTCTAGGAGCAATTTATCATATTGGCTTACAGCTATAACATCATAGGAACACAATGATGAAGTATAAAACCAAAATACAGCTTTTCTCATAATTCTATAAACAATATCAATTAATTTGCTTGACAGAGCGGGGGAAATATCGGTATATTTAAGCCACTCATTTTTATTATTTAAATAGTGCGGTAATCCACTTACAAGAGTAAACTCGACAATTTTTGTTCCATAATGTTCTTTTAAATATTTTAATATCCTGTTGTTATTATATGATACCCTTATTGCAATGTCGTAAAAACCTAATTCTAAACTGTTAAACTGTCTTACAGTTGGTCCTCTAGACTTACGCAAGAAAGGTATATATCTAATTCCTATGAATGATAATATATCAACTATAAAGTTCGGTATTCTGCCATGTCCTGATGTGGTATCGCCACTAAAGCCATTTCCTATATGAATTATTTTAAAATTATTGTCTACAAATTTTTGTGATTTATCTGGACCCCACGTTAATACAGTTACATCATAAGTTTTTGATAATAGTCTAGCTGTTGTGTATATATGTTCATCTGCTCCTGGTTTCGGTGGCAGGATATTAGAATGATAAAGGATTAATAACTTCATTTAGGCTTTCCCTTACCCATAAAATACTATTATAAAAATTATTGTTTCTATATGGTTATCCTCTTATGTTTTAAGGTAAAGATGTATTTATGTTATTGTTTTTTAATATAATTATACCATCTGGACTGTTTTTATCTATTACAGAAAAAGTACCATTATTGAGAACATTATGCATTATAATCTCCAGAGAGTGATTACCACCAATGTTCGCCCATGTAGAATTGTTTTGAAGGACAATGTACTGGAATCTTGAAAGATTATTATAGTATCCCGGAGTAAAGGGGGAAGCATATACATTCAAATGATCACTGAAATAAGGCATTAACGTATTCTCAGTTAATATAAAGGAGCTTTGAGGAATCTCATTAGAAAAATGTGTAAGGTATTCTGGAACCACAGAGAGATGTTCTTCAAATATATCATTAATGGGACTTTGATATGGGGTCTGTTGAATGTGTGGAGGCGAGAAAAGTCCATAAGGTGTCATTGCAATGACTACAGCTATGATGATAATAATGGATATGGATATGATTCTTTTTTCTCCATTATTTCCACTCCAATATCTTTTGATATTTTTTATTGTTTTTTCTTTAAAATGAACTTTATAATGATCGTAAATCCGGATTATATTATAAAATCCAATTATTGTTGATATATATAATGCAGCAATAAACAGGGCAGAATACTGATATCCTATTTGATAGTAAGAAAGGTAAGAAGATGGTATAGCATATAAGATATATGGCAAATCCATAATAAGTGATAGAGGTGAAAACATGGCAATGTAACCAGTGGTTTCAAACATAAATTTTATGTAAAAAATTTTAGCATCTCTATTTATATTTATTATTGATATTAATTCTCGAGGATTATGGAACGCTAGGGCAATCAGGGATATTGGGGAACTTACAGGAGTTCCGGATTCGCCAGTGGAGGGCAATAGAGAATAGGATGATACTCCTGCTATATGCAGTTTGATTATTCCAGCTAGTAATACATAACTGTATAAAAGTAGTACTATAACAGCTAATATAACAAAGTCCTTTATACCACCTGGCTTACTACTTCTGGACAACCAGATTCTTACATTTTTCCCATTATACGTATGAAGATAGAAGAACTCGTACACCAGTAATATTGCTACAATGTAAACAAAGTTTGCGTGAAGCGATAATATAAATATTATAGAAATTATCTGTAAATATCTTTTGCTCGTCAGAAATGAGTAGAAGGCCAAAAGAAAGAAAAATGGAAGAAACGCCATGTTATGAAATGGAAAAGATACCAGGCTCTGAACATACGGTGACATTTCATAGGAGATTAGGAAAATCAGGGATACCATGAATAATATTTTTCTAGAATTTATCTTATGTTTCAGTATTTCAGTAGATATAAGATAAACAACATATCCTGCAAGTGCTATGAATA
>JAKAAK010000223.1 GCA_021797025.1 Thermoplasmata archaeon | reverse complement strand
AGTCCTTTGAAAGTTTCGTTTCGAATCCCGGAGCAACACCGTTCACAGTAATATTATAGGGTATGAGCTCCCTGGAAAGCTCCCTTATCATTGAATATACTGCACCTTTACCGGCTGCATACCCTGCATTGGAATTGAGCAGTACATTGTCCGCTGCTGCAAATCCAATGATCGTGCCAGTACCCTGGTTCTTCATGACAGGAACTGCTGCCCTTACCATATTATAAAATGTCCTGGCATTATTCAGCAGGGCCTCCTCGAATGTGTCCGAGGGATATTTCTCTATTTCCGTGGTGGAGAAATAATTCCCGGCAACGTTCACAACTGCATCAAGGCTTCCCATGGCCTCTGCGGCAACCTGGACAACTTTCTCGCATTCCTTATAGTTATTAAGATCGGCCTTCCATGAATGGCATCCGATCTTGCTGGCAACTGATTCCACAGTATCACCACGTGATGCAAGGAAAAGGTGGAACCCCCGCTGATTCAGATAGTATGCGAGAGAGCTGCCAATGCCATGACCTACACCCGTAATTAGAATATTCGTCTGCATATTTGATTATATGGGTTTTCTATAAAATATTTGGGTCGCAGGTATGAGTACGAAAAAACTCATAATAATCGGGCAATTTGAATATTATGAATTATCTATTATATGATTTAAAACAAGGCGCTGGGAGGGAGATTTGAACTCCCGAGCTATTTCTAGCAGTAGATTTCGAATCTACCGTCTTACCGGGCTAGGCTATCCCAGCTCAATACCGTATTCCTATTTTTTATTTAATTTTTCATATTCTTTTTTCATGCATTTATCCATTACAACCTCCATTCCCATATTCTCTGCAAGTTTCTCTGCTTCCTCGTTAACTATTCCCTCCTGCATCCAGATAACTTTGGCTTTCCCGCCTGAATCTTTTACGATATCAACAATAAATTCGGGCTTTCTGAATATATCAACAACATCTATATTATGGTCTATGGAATGTATATCTTTGTAAACCTTCTTGCCCATCCATTCTTCTAGCATGGGATTGACCGGAATTATATTATAGCCCCGGTCCATGAGAAATTTTGCCACCTGGTAACTGTACCTGTCAGGTTTGTCCGAAATGCCCACAACAGCTATGTCCTTATATTTTTTCAGGATTTCTTCGATTGCCATATTTGTTTAATATGAATATTCTTAATATAATTATCTGTTCGTGAAATATTGAATATTCTATGGGATGCCCTGGAATCAAAAGGCTGGAGACTGGATGAACTTCTAGCAAATGTTAAATATTGCACTGAAATTATGTAGTATGTTTTGCCCGAAATGTGGGGCTTTGATGACTCCAAACAAAGATAAGTACATATGCAACAATTGTGGATTTGAAAAGTTGAAAGCAGGGACTGCGGATCAGAAAATCATCGCGAAAAGCTCTGATAAGGAGATTATCATGGTTGCCAAGGAAGTCAATGCCGAACCACTTGATAGTGATGCGGTATGTCCCGTGTGCCATCATACCGGTGCATATTATTTGCTGAAACAGACCAGATCGGCAGATGAGCCCGAAACCAAATTTTATACATGCGAATCATGCGGGCACCGCTGGAGAGAATACTGAAATTATGTTAAAAATCAGATAGCTCCACAAAATATTAAATAACACATTTTGATAATTGATTATGGTTCTCGATAGTTTATCGGATTCTTTAAAAAATATTATGCGTAAAATTTCAGGTTCAAGTTATATAGACAAGGATACTGTAAAGGAGGTAACAAAGGAGATACAGAGAGCCCTGCTTAAAGCGGATGTTAATGTCAAACTGGTACTGAAGCTCTCAAATACAGTGCAGGAAAGGGCTCTGAATGAAAAGCCACCGGCCGGCATGGCTGCCCAGGATTATATCATAAGGATAATTTATGAAGAGCTCCTGAAAATACTGGGTACAGAGGCCGATTTCGAATTAAAGCCACAGACGATTATGCTTGTAGGATTATATGGAAATGGAAAGACCACAACAGCAGGAAAACTCTCAAAACTATTCCAGAAAAAAGGATTATCCACCGGATTAATTGCAGCGGATGTGCACAGACCCGGTGCATATGAGCAGCTGAATCAGATTGCCACGGATGTAAATGCCGGTTTTTATGGGGAAAAGGGTGAAAAGGATGCCCTTAAAATCGTTAAAAATGGCATTAAACAACTGGCTGATTACAAGATAAAGATAATAGATACCAGTGGGAGGGATTCCCTAGATCAGGATTTAATAGATGAGGTCAGAGAGATCAGGGAAAAAATCAATCCAGATACTGTTCTATTTGTAATAGATGCGACACTTGGGCAGCAGGCAGGCCCGCAGGCGCAGAAATTGCACGATGCAGTCAACATCAACGGTGTGATCATTACCAAAATGGACGGTACCGGAAAGGCAGGAGGTGCTTTGAGTGCCGTAGCGGATATAAAATCACCGGTTTATTTCATAGGTACCGGTGAACATATGAATGATATCCAGATATTCAATCCCAAAAAATTCCTCTCAAGACTCCTGGGAATGGGAGATATTGATTCATTGATGGAGGTTGTGGCCGAAACAAACATCACAGAAGAAGAAGCCGAGGCATCCCTGGATAAATTAATGTCAGGTAAATTTGATCTGAAGGATATGTACGATGTTTGGGAGAAATTTGCAAAACCGGGATTGCTCAAAAAATTCTTCGGTGCACTACCGCTGGCAAAGATGCCGGGTGCAAACAAACTGGATGAATCACAGCTTGACCAGGCAGACGAAAAATTACGTTTGTACCGTGTAATTCTTGATTCCATGACCTATTACGAGCTGGAAAATCCCGATGAACTCAATGCAAAAAGAATCAAAAGAATAGCAGCCGGTTCAGGACAGGGGGAGAAGAATGTCAGGCAGTTGCTGAAGGAATACAATGCCATGAAAAAGAACATGAAGGCAATGAAAAAGAACAGGAATTTCAAAAAAATGCTTAAAACCCAGCTCAAGGGAGGCAATTTCAGCCTCGATGACCTGGAATCACAGATTTAAATTAAATCTTCAAGCTGTGAAACAAGTTCTGGATATTTCATCTGGACTGCTTTCAATATTTCTTCAACTGAGATGTTTGTCAATCTCACATCGGATATGACATCAACAAGCTTGTCCAGCGTTTCATCAGATAATGTTCCCAACTTTTCCTTTGCAAACCAGTTTCTCAGGTGTTTTCTCTCGAATTTTTCCTTGACCATGAGATCATAGTTTTTCATCATCTGTTCCGAATAATCATTTTCTTCTATGGCTTTTTTGGAAACCTGTGCAGCAAATTTGCCGGAAATCATTCCGTTGGCTATGCCTCCACCGGTTATAGGATCAATGAGCCTTGCCGCATCTCCTATTGCAAGAAGCCCCGGAAGACTCATCTTGTCCTTTACCTTATTTACGGAGACTCCACCGCTTATCTGCTGTATTATACGGCCCTTGCTGTAACCGGGATGTGATTTTATCCATGCGTCAAGGTAGTTCTTCACATCAAGGCGATCCTTCATTCTTGTTATAGTAACCCCGATTCCCACATTTGCCTCATGCGGACCCTTGGGGAATACCCAGAGATAGCCGGCAGGCGCTATTGAACCCAGATAGAAATCTGTGAAATCCTCATTGGAATCCACATTCTCCATTCTGTATTCTAATGCGGATATGATATCATTCTTCTTCAATATAGGCGACTTCATGCCTGCCCATCTTGAAAATTCACTTTCGAATCCATCTGCGGCTATTACCATCTTTGCCCTGACTTCGACTTCCTCGCCGTTGTGCCTGATTTTTGCACCGACTACACGGTTTCCTTCCTTTATTACTGAAGTTGCAGGGGATTTTATCCATATATCTGCACCCTCTGTTGCTGCCAGTGTTGCTATATGCTTATCGAATTTATCACGCTCAACCACGAAGCCTACCTCATTGCCTGCACTCTCTGCACCAAGTATAATTGGCTTCTTTTCAGAAGGACCGTAAATTCTCGCACCTTTTACTTCATCTGATATCCAGTGCTGCTCTGGCTTTAGATCTACCTCGGGCATCCATGCCTTTGATACACCCTCGCCGCACCTTACCGGTGAGCCTATATCGGGGCGCTTTTCTACCATAAGGGTCTTCAAACCATATCTTGCAGAATATCTTGCGGCAGAGCTTCCTGCAGGCCCTGCGCCTATTACCAGAACATCATAATTTAGCATGGAACCACTCCGCTGATATTGCTCCTGTGGGGCAACCTATAACACAAAATTCACATTTTATGCACTTATCTTCATTTATGGCTATAACTGTTTCATCCAAATTAATCGCATCAGTTGGACACATTCCAACACAGGCTCCACAGTAATCGCAAAGTCCCCTGTCTATGTCCATCTCGCTCTTAACCTTCACTTCCATAAGCGTAAAAGCTACATACCTATATCTATTTTTTGTTTTGTTCTTATATGCATGGACATTGCATGATTATCTACTTGTAGGATACCCGAGAACAACAATTGTATCGTATATAAACATGTATGTGAAAATCAATATCATAGATTTAAAGATATATAGAAATGATTTTATAGTTATAATGATTATATTTTGATGGATGATACCGAACCGGTTCTTCAGAAAAAATATGAACTCAAGCAGGGCGCGGTGGGAAAATGGCATGCTGTATTTCAGGCATATACACATGTTGCACCTTCGGGGGATATAGGGATACTACTCACCGGGGTGGCGCTGTTTGCACTGGGTGCATCACCGCTGGCAGTCCTGCTCTCATGGGTAGTTTATTTATTGATGGTTAATACCAATTACAGGTTCAGCAAGAGGGTGGCACATGCTGGAGGCTATTATGCTATTGGCGGTCATGGAATGGGTGGTTTTTACGGTTTCATGAATGGTTGGGTTTACCTTCTGGATGAAATGATCA
>JAKAAK010000222.1 GCA_021797025.1 Thermoplasmata archaeon | reverse complement strand
CTAAAATGGAGGAGATACCTTGCAAATTATATTAGATTGAAAGATAGAATATGGGATGCACCGATACTATCCGATGAATCTTCAATTGACCCGTTTAATAATTATTTCCTTTCCAAAAATATGCAACCAAGAAAATTGTTATATTACCTACATGGTAATTATTATTTTTCTAATAATATATCTAAATATTTATTTCAACCCTTAGACAAAGTATTAGGTTCTACAAGCAAAACTTTATATGGAACATTGAATAAACACCTTCTATATGAGTTTGAAAAAAGACATCTGCCGGCTTATTATATGCCAAATGGAATGGTTTTCCCTGAAAGGGAAAGTATAGAAAAGAATAGTAATGAAAATTATTTATTGTTTGTTGGAGGAATTAAAAGAGTAAAGGCACCGCACATAGCTATACAGATAGCTAGGAAAATAAAAATGAAATTAATTATAGTTGGCCCAATACAGGAAGCTGCATATTTTAATGAAAAAGTAAAACCTAATTTAAATAATGATATTCAGTACAAGGGAGAAATAAGTAGAAATGAGTTAAACCAAATATTTTCTCATGCCTCAGCTTTGCTATTTACTTCAGAATGGGATGACCCTCAGCCTACTGTAGTATTGGAGGCTATGAGTTTTGGTGTACCTGTTCTTGCATTAAATTATGGTTATTATTCGGGGATATATGAAATGATTCGCAATTTTAAGAATGGGTTTATAGGATCAACCGTAGATATAGTAAATAATTATGAAAGTATAATTAACCTGAGGAAGCTGGATGTATATGATTATACAAAGATGAATTGGTCTTGGGATTATATCTTAAAGAAATATCACATTCCTGTTATTGAAAAAATGAGGGATGCAAAGGTGCAATAATGATTTACACATCTCCTAAAGCCGGTGGTAAAATTCCACTATTTTCTGTATTTTTTAAGGATTACATCACACATAAATATTCTTTAACTGCTCTGGCAAGTGTGGTAAATCAAACTGTCGATATTGAGGATTATGAAATCATTGTTTTGACTGATAGAGGAGATGTATCAGATTACGAACAAATGATGGACATGAATAACTATAAAATAATTACTACAAATTTGATAAACCTTGGGGAAAGTTATAATATTTTTTTAGAATATGCCAAAGGTATTTATGCATGTCCCATAGATAATGATGATTCATGGGAAATTAATAGATTAGAACTTATAAAAGATATTATACATAATAACAGTGACATTGGTTTTATTAAAAACGAAGTTAATGTGATTTCTGAACAAAAAAATGATTTTTATATTAAAATTAAGTATTATATTAAAATGAACATACCCCTCAGAACATCGAATAAAATATACTATATCGGAGATCTTACTAAAAAGAAAATACTTGGAAGATCATTAGCACATAATGTAAGTTCTATGGCCATAAAAATGTCTATATTAAAAGAGAGAAGAAATATAATAAAATTTATTTATACCCATGATGATCCATATCTATTCTTTTTTGCATTTTGTTCAAATAAAAAAGTTATATTCATAGATATGCCATTATCTAATTATTTGATAAGAAAAAATTCCCTGACTACTCGAGATAAAAACCAGTCTGCAATAGTAAAATTGGAGAAAGAATATAAAAGATTTGCACAGATTCCTATCAATCAAACAAATCTTAAAGACGCGAACTTTGTTTATAACTTTTTTTTGCTCTACAAACTCACACTTGAATTATTAATTAATATACAAGGGAGCAAAACTGTGAATTTAAAAAATAGCGAATTGAAAAAGGGATTAAAATTAGCTTTTAAGTTTAGAATGCACAACTTTATATTACTATTTCTTGCTATGAAAATAAAAAATAAACATTAATCCAAATATATAAATATCAAATAAATATTTCGATTCTATGCCGAATCTTGAAGACGCTCATAATTCTTTTCCTTATATGTTAATGCATCTCAAAAATAGAGTTTTACAGTTAAATCCTTATGAGGAAATGACTTTTTTCAGTCTACAAAGATTTTTCTCTGATGAATATTACGCGAGAAAATTTATACCTTTTAATTATTACGAATTCGGCGTTAGCGGGCGGGGATAGTGCTAAAAACTATATAAAAGGATTATATTGGTTTTCTAAGTATAAGAAAATACGCATGGAGGATTTTCATATGTTTTTATTTGATTCATTTGAGGGTATGCTACCAGCTAAAAACGAACAAGAAGCTGGAGACACACATGTTGGGATGTTCAAAGGTCATCTTAATACTGTAAAACAGAGATTAAATGCTGGAAAATCATGAGTTAATTTACATTTTATAAAAGGTTTTTTTGAGGAGAGTTTAACGCCAGAATTATTAAAAAATTTGAAAAAAAATCCGCCATCTTTAGTAAGAAAAGATGTTATTCTCACTAGTTCTGCAATGACGGTGCTGAACTTCATTAAACCAATTTTACAAAATGGAACTATTGTGTATTTTGAAAATATAGATGCTTATTTCACTAGCCCATTAAAAGGTGAAATTTATGCCTTAAATAAATTTAATGAAATGTATGGAGAAAAAACTGTATTGTCCCCTATACAAAGGTCATTTGGTATTCAACTTATACAAAATCATGCATTTGTATATACCTCATTAGACGGAAATACGACTCCAAAAATTTAGATAATAGTTTATTTCTTACAATAAACTTGCATTTCATGGGATTTAAAATAAAATATATAGGTGTCCAAACTTTCATAATTTGTTCGACAATTGTCATATTTATTAATTTGAAAATTATTAGTGTGATATAGAAGCGAACCACATCCCATTAATTATGCAAAGGTTGGATAAAATAGCTGCGGAGGATGGAATAATGAAGTATTCTACTACTCTTATTGTAAGGATTATTGAGTATTACAGATATTCCTGATTTTAGGGCATTATCCCATCGGTCATTAAGGATAGACTGGCATTTTATAAATTCATCAATAATAGATATAATAAATCCTTATAATGACAATTTTGCAGTAGATTTATCAGTTGTAAAGACCTGCAAGGATACAACAGCACAGGGAAGAAGGAAGAATGGAAAATACAAGGATCCTGAAAGTTCATGGTGTTACGGCACCATGGGCTATGAATACGGAAGGAAGGTTCATGCTTCAATAGATACAGATTCATTATCGGTAATGGAATGGAAGACAACCACTGCATCTGCATATGACAAGAATATGGCATTTCCCATGATAGATTCTGTTAGGAATTATAATTATATTTTAATGGATGCTGCATATGATTCCTCTGATATATATGATTATATCTTTGAGAATGCACATGCTATGCCTGTTATAGGCACTAACAGAAGAAGGGGAATTGTTGAGGCTAGATTAACATGTAACAGGAAACTGGGTATGGCATTAAGGAAAAAAGAATCATCAAGATACAAATTGAGATGGGAGATAGAAAGGACATTCGTTAAACACAGGAATTATGGCATAGCTATAGGAGAAATTATAGTTGCACACAACTGCATTGTAATAGCAAATAAAATTATAGGAGTTCCAGCGAAGAAGATAATATCATCATGAACTGTATTTTTTGGCAACATATATTAAATTAATAAAACGCAATAAACGTAGGGATTCATAGTGATATCAATTTATTCCTTTCGTTTGCTGTGCTGTTTCTATAAATTCTTTTATGTTATTTTGTGCAATTTCTATTCTACTCCTTACATCTACGAGTCTGCTATTTGGTTTAAAATTTCTTAGAAATGTCGAAATTTCTGAATAAAAATTGTCCTTATTCACTAGGAATATATTATCATCGGATTTGATCTCCTCTCTGAATTCTGGAAAATCTAGGCATATCACATAATTTCCAAAGAATGATGCCATTTCCAAAACACCAGATTGCCCGCCTGGAACGTTGTATGGCATAAGTATAAGGTCCGAATTTAAAAACAATCCCATTAAAGTCTTTTCTGGCACATAACCACGATAATCTGACACAATATCTTGATATTTATCAAGGATTTTAAGAAAATAAGATTCATATTCTGGGAAATGTATATTAATGCCACCAGATATTATAAGATTATAATTCTGTCCGCTATTTTTTAAAACTCTTAAAGTGTTTAGTGCAAACTCTATATTTTTTTGGGGTCCCCAGAAGCCGTGAAGCAATATCTGGGGTAAATCATGGCTAATTGTTGATTCTATAAATTCCTCGTTTATCTTGCCGTTCAGGTACACAGTAAGAATAGCATCAATATAATCACTTTTTAATACACCTAAAACCCTGTTATTTTTTACCTTCTCTTTTAACATTTTCTCATATACTGGCAACTGTGCAAAGCTTTTTACTTTCCTGTATAGGTGTTTTTCAAGAACATTTAACACCTCATACTTTAACCTGTCTTTTAATGAGTTATAGCCCAAATTTATAGCATCGTTGGTAAGTGAGGATCCCTGGCTTATTATAACAGTATTACAGAGTTTTGATGCTGATATTGGCATAAATAGGCCTAATAAATTCATTATATTGCTCTTGCCAAAGACTGTTGGGCCATAATTAAATATCACTAGGTCATAATTTTCATCCTTAATTTTTTTTCTGATGTTAAATATCGACAGGCTCTTTGAAAGATTGAAAGTCTCTTTGATATTGATTTTATCCGGAAATGTTGCATCAAGATTTTTATCAGAGACAGGGCATATTACATCAATTTTTTCTATATAGCTTAATCGTGATAATAGTATGCAAAAACTTGTACCCCATTGATCATATACCGTGCCATAACCATAAAAGTTACCAACAAATGCTATTTTGAGCCTATTCTCCATTGGATGCCTATTAAATGTTTATATATTAACCTTTATTTTCAATATAGTGAGAAATCATGAAAAACCTTATTTAGCCTCAGCTATATGACGATATAGCTGTGAGAATCGGAGGCGGTTGTTATGCAACTTGACCTTAGAGGCCGCTTTATAGAATAGCCGCCCTTCGACTCGATTT
>JAKAAK010000023.1 GCA_021797025.1 Thermoplasmata archaeon | reverse complement strand
GGTCTTACGGGGTTGTAGCTTAGCTTGGTTGGAGCACCCGGCTGATAACCGGGAGGTCACCGGTTCAAATCCGGTCAGCCCCATCGGGTGCAGGTGCGGGTACAAACATTTTTGAACCCCCTGGGCCTTTTTCCGTTTTTTGCCATCGCTTGAAAACCCTGTTGTATACGTCTTTTATGGAATGTGCCACTTCCTCGCTGGTGATGTGGGTGTACCTCTGGGTGGTGGCAAGGCTCGAATGCCCCAAATGGATTTGCACCTGCCTGATGTCCACCGGAATGCTTCCGCGATAGCCTAAAAGAAGCATTGTTGCGCACTTATGCCTGGCAGCATGGGCATGGAACCTGGGCACCCCTGCCTTCGCCCCAATTTCCTTTATCCTCTTTCTTGCATATGGGTATGATATCCTTCCTGACTTGGTTGTGAATAGCGCCTTGGGATCTGTTGCATACCTGTAATTGTTCACATAATTGTTAAGGGCATCCATCGCCCTGTCAGGGAGGCCAACAGTCCTGGGCTTCTCACCCTTCTCGCTCTTTACGTATATGCCTGGGTCCCTGATGTCCTCTATGTTTAATCTTATCAGTTCGCCTATCCTGATTCCCCCGAAGAAGAGCATGTGCATTATTGACGTGTCCCTGGATGCTGCTGATTTATCCGGTGATCTTCCTGCGGCTGCTATTATCCTCTCCATCTCATCGTCTGTGGGGAACCATGCCTCTGGCGTCCTTGCTTCCTTTAGGTGCGGCAGTGCAACATCCAGGTTCCTGTACCTTATCCATACCCTCAAGTCCTTGAATTCATGGTTTAATGCACTTTCGGTTGCGCCTTTCCGCAGTCTCATGCTCACGTATGACTGCAGCGATTCCTGATCTAAATTATAGAGGTCTATGGATTTCCCCAATTGCTTCAGCCTCCTTTTGGCCCTCTCTACGGTTGACCGGGAATATGCACCGTAGGATATTGCCCAGTCATCCATTTTTGCTAAGTCTGCCGGTAGATTGCCTGATGGCTTCATTCAATGCCTCCTGATATTGGGAATGGTTGACATCGTTCTGACATCCATACATATGGTGCATTTGTATTTGAAAATTTGAGGATTACAGTTAAGGTAAATGTATATCGGCAATTGAGATGCACGAAAGTAATTATTTCCTGATGGGTCGATGAAATATCTGAATTTGGAGAAACTGAATCTTTATGCTGTATATTATTTATAAATTGCATTATAGTTTCACCTTTGATTTGTTATTCCCAGATGACGTTGATACATCGGTGTTATCATGGTGAATTACATCAATAATTTCCACTATTAATTGGTCACCGCTGACTATATTCAATAACGATCTAACGCTCATTGGGAGCTGAGCTCTTCCATTTGTTGTTATGTTTAGGATTATCCTAGTCATATTCTATTACCATATTAGGTATTAGATATTTGTATATAAATATACCTATTACCAAAAACGGTATATGATACAATAGAATAATTTACATGCAATATGTGTATACCATCTTTGTAAATGGAAGACCCACTTGATATAAGACATGGAAATAAAATTCTTCTCTTTATGCTAGAAAAGGGAGAAATAAAAAAAACCGACCTGTTAGAAGTTTTAAGTTCTTCTGATTCATTAAGCAGGAGTTTACAAGCACTTCAAAACTTTAAACTTATTAAAATGGAAACCAAAATTATCGGGAGAAAAGTTATTATGATAAAGTTGACAGACTTGGGAAAAGAAGTTGCCAAACAATTGAAGAAAGCTGATGATATATTAAAATATTACAATAGAACAAAAAATGATTGATACAATGGAATAAATTATAATAAGTAAATATGCCTAATAAACGGAACTAAAGTGGATAGAAATGTGGATATGGCATGTAATGCAGGGGGAAGTTCGAATAAAGGTGATTTAATGGAAATTGAATTCAAAAATATAGAACCGGATAAAGATTATTTTACTCCAACATTAAGGCTTGACATAATGTGGAAATATAGTCATGAAAAGGAAGCTATGTTAAATGCTTTTGGAAAATTGATACACAAAGGAAAAGTCATAGGGCGTCTTGAATTAGATACTCATAATATTGAGTTTAACATAAAACCATCGGACCCCTTTAGTAATGTCAATAACGAGGATAGGACTAACTTATCATTTACCATCGAACTTGATGCTAAACTCTCTAATATTATCAATAATTCTAGAAAAAAGGATTCTAAGGGAGATATATTACTCAAGGCTGAAATTACAACTGTATATATATTGAACGAGATGAGTGTCACATTTGTAAGGGAGTATAAGGCCAATGATTGGACATCCTCTGCGGATCAGAAAAAACATATACGACAATCAATAGGAGCCGATGCCGATGATGCGAGTTTCTTAATGTATTCTTACCCTAAGTCCAAGTTCTGGCAACAAAATCCAAATTTGAATATTTTGTCGGCTCGTGCTGATTATTCATACATTACTATTAGGCATATAACAAAGGTCTTGGATATCACTATTAAGGGGTCTGACTGGGTACACGATTTCCTTCCAATATTGGGAATGGGTGAATACGAAGTAATAGAAATTCCTAGGATTAATGAGATTGAAGAGCTGAGAGATATCATGGGCATGCTAAATAAAGCCAAGCAGAAGCTTTACGTTGATCTTGACATTGGCGCAAGCTTAACAAGTTTGAGGAACTCTCTAGTAAAATTCGAGGAATTCGTTAGTAATAATGGCGGGTTTGATAAGTTATTTAAGGATAACAACAATATCATTGATCTCGCTAGGAATATGCAGCAGAAGCTACATGGAGCAGCTTCAAGATCAGAAGACAGCACAGCTTCGCATACCGGGGGTGCCAAAGTTGAGGGTTATGAGGCGGAATCTATGATTTTCATGGCATATTCTCTCTACAAGCTGGTGAATGATAGAATCAAGAGCAATAGAGTTGAATAGTATGGTAAAGTATAAAGTCGTGTTCCACAACCAGAGTATGCCGAAATTTTTTATGCACGCCGGGGCGAAGCTGGAATAAAGGTGATTTTTTGATAGGAAGACGTTTGTTGATTTACCAAGGGAAATAGAAATAAAATCGATAATAGATAAGCTACAGGGTCTTGAAGGAACTAATTTTCAATCACTTAGAAAAGATAATTATACAATTACTGAGGTAAAATCGGGGGATATTAGAGGCTTTTTTGATGCAGAGAAAGATTCAAGAGATTTTGTTCCAGTGATAATATCATTTAATGTCAAGGTTGAAACTAAAAAGCCTATTTTAAATTCTTCTAAGACAGATATAATATTAGAAACATATGAAAGTGAATTCCCAGACAACGTATATTTCTGGCTCTTTAAAGATAAGATTATTTTCGCAAGCGTATCAAAATCCAGAAATTATTTAATAAAAGTATTAAACTCAGTATTACCTTTTGAAATAAAAATACCGTATTATGATGTTAATAAACTACATAAAGACTACAAAAAAACAGGAAAAATTCATGGCTATGGCTTTACAGGAAGGAAAGATTCAGCACATTCCGGGGCACTTTATTTCCCAACTGGCATAGATGCAAATGATAAAATGGTACAGGAAACTGATACCGTTGGAAAATCTTTTGTCTCTTTAAAAGACATTTTTGATGATGTTGACTTCACAGTATATGGATCTGGTGCCATTGTTATAAGTAAAGCCTGGTATAGCATGTCAAAATACGTAGATAATCTTATACAAATAAAGAATTTCCTTAAACCATATGAAATCTAATTATTCGTAATATTTAAATTAATCATAAACATAACAATATATATGATAGATTTTCTATCACAATTTGTAAGGGATTTATTAATTACGGTAAGTGCCACATTAATCGTATCACTCTTAGTATTTGTTTTTAGGATAACTATCTTAGTACACGTTTTGGAATTTATATTCTGAATTTCAAATAAAGATATTGAAATAAAGGCCTTTAGTCTTTCAATAGTTTATGATCAAACTTTTAATTTTGATTCACTTGAAGGAATAGGAAAGAGATTATCTGGTAATGGCTTTGGAATTAAATTCATTGATATGTATGATTTTATAGTAAACAAGACATTTTCTTATGATATTAAGATAAATAGTGGTTTTGATAACAACGATCTGGAACTTGAAGAAATACCCAATTCAATTGAAATTTCACCGTTAGAACAGAAATTCTCTTACAGAAGTGGTATTAATGATCTCGCTGCGGAACTTTATACAATACTTCAGAATTTAAGCAGCCTTGGTGTTTGCCAATATTATATAAACATAGTATTAAATGGGAAGGCTCAAAGAATTCATTTAGAGGATACAAATGGCATGGCACGTGAGGTACGGAAACAAACTGCCGGTGGCAGGTGGGGTAATTCCTATTCAAATTTACTCTAAAATTATCATTTAGCCCCTCTTTATTATCTTTTATAACTTTAAGCTTAGTGTAATGTTTTTAAGTCTCCTTTTATAAGAGTGTAATATTTTTCCTGTACTTTTATTTTGTATGTACAGAAAATAGTAACAGGATAAAATATTCTTACTAATTTGCTAAATAATTACATTATCCTTAATTATAAAAAGAAAATTATTTTAAATAATATAAATACTCTGATCAATTAAAAATATTGACAAAAGTTGATTTTATTCTAGTCTTTTTTAGTTAAAAAATGATAATGTAATATGTTTACTGTAAATTCAAATGACCCTTTACCATTATCCTTAATCAACCTCCATATTTATGTATTTCCTTAACAGCCATTCCTCATTGATGTCCATTGCTATTGAAACAACCAATCTCATCAATGAATCACTATTGGGAAATGCACCTATCTTTCTTGTCCTTCTCTTCAATTCCCTATTGAATCTCTCTGTTACATTGTTTGTATGAAGTTTCCTGCTATGTTCTCCAGGGAATGATATGTATGAATACAATGAATCATACCATTTATAGAACATGTCAATGGATTTATCAAGCTTCAATTTCTCCATTCTGTCTATTGCTATCTTGAACAGTGATTCATCCATTAGAGCCTCTGACACTATCTTTGATATATCCTTCCACTGTTCCTTTCCCATGGTCTTTCTTAAATTCTTAAGGAAATGGAAATGGCAGTACTGCCATAATGATCCTGGAAATGACTCTTTAACTGCATTCATTATCCCCTTATGGCCATCTGATATTACCAGTTGTACTCCTGTCAATCCTCTTTCCTTGAGCTTAAAGAAGAAATTATTCCAGTCCATCTCATCCTCTGAATTATAGATATCCATGGAAAGAATCTGCCTTATTCCATTGCTGTTTATACCTATTGATGTGTATAATGCCATTGATCTGTATTTGCTGTTTTCCCTGACCTTAAAGTAAGTAGCATCTATGTACAGGTATTTTATTGGTTCATCTATCCTTGTTTCTAAGAATTCCTTAACTTTTATATCAAGGTCCTTATTCAGTGATGATACATACTCAGGCGATACATTCACTCCTAAGCTATTTATTATATTGTTAACAGACCTGGTAGATACTCCATTGATGTATGATTCTGCTATTACAGAGTTTAAAGCCTTTTCAACAGTGGAGTATTTGTCAAATACCTTAGTTGTAAAAGATCCTGACCTTATATCAGGCTTGTCTAATGTCAGTTCTCCATCTAATGTCTTTAATTTCCTCTTCTTGTAACCATTCCTGTATCCTGTCCTTTTATTGTTTCTTTCATATTTATCAGCATTTAATTGTTCAATGGCCTCCTGATCCATTACATTGTTTAAAAACCATGTAATCAATTCTTTCTTTCCCTCTTTTCTATCATTTATGAAAAGCTTTATTAGTTCTTCTATACTTATTAATTGACTCTTTGCATTTGTCATTTTGTTTACCTCATTATGATATTGCAAGGAGTCATTTTAAATTTACAGCAAAAGAATTACATTATCTAAAAAATCTGTGTGCATTTATTTATATAATATTTTAGAATATAATTAATTATATGAGTAATAATAAAATTGTAAAGATTGTTCCAGGGCTCTTTATTGGATCTATTGTTACTGCGTTCATACCTCGCCTTTTTCAAGCAGTTATTATATCTCAACAATCTGCAAGGAGCAACAGAATCCCTCCTGTAGATTCGGATCTGATTTTTATTATAGTAATACTTGTGATTGTGGTCGTGGTAAGCTACCCATTATATGAAATTTTCGTGGATTAATTTGAATTTTTGGCTATCTTCTAATATATACATTGAATTTGTTGCTATAGTAAATTTCAGCAGTTGACATGGGAAATAAATGCATAACTACATAGGATCATTAAAAATAGTTTGCAACATCTGTAAGTATGCCAAAAACATTGTACTATCTATGATGGCATAAGTTTTTATTCTTATAATTATCCCATTATGATGGAAACCAACAAACTTGAAAATGATATAAGCTTATTTTATAATGAACTGATTAATAGTAAAAAGGAGTATTTGCAATTGTTCTCAGCTCTTCAGATTCAGATAGAGGGAGGGTTTAGAGGGGAAATTATGCATTGTTTTAAAAAAAAATGGTTATAAGATGACCTCTGAAAATAGGGAGTTTCCAGTTACTAATAAGGAAAGAAAAAAGGTAGTTCTAAAAGTTAAACTTAACAATGTATCTTACTGGATAGAGTTAAAGCATCTCCTTGTTGGCTATCAAAAGGGAAATAAGGAAGAAGGCAATCAATATGGAAATTATTTTCCTCTGAATTTTTATTTCTACTCTAGTACATATATCAGCAATGACATTGAAAAATTAAAGAAGGTATCAGTCGTATCCCAAGAAACAACTTACAAATATGTTCTTGCTTTTTTATCCACAAATTACCCAAAGGACAAAGAAATAAAAAACGGAAAAATTACATCAAAAGAAATATTGGAAAAACAGGTTGATAGTATTTTAAATTCCAAGATGAAAGAGGAGCCTTTGATAAACAAGGCACGTCTTATAGCACATGACTTTAATGAAGATTGCAACTTTGGATATTTCCTTTTGAAAGTTATAGTGTGAAATATTAATACTAATTTAAAAATATCCCCATGAAGGCATTATACGCTTATTATCTGTGAAAGAATAAATCCTATAAACCTTTAAATTTATTTAACTATAAAGGCATGTGGTTTAATGGACATTGATGAATTTATTATAAGATTTAATGAAATCAAGGAAAAGGGATTTATAAGGTCTCTGAGGAAGGGCCCCACAGGGATTGGCAACACCCTTGAAACATACTTAGGGATAAAGGAAAACAATATTAAGCTTCCAGACCTCGAAGGTGCAGAATTAAAGGCACATAGGGACAATTCTGAGAATATGATTACACTGTTTACTTTCAATAGGGGAGCATGGGTAATGAATCCGCTGGAGGCTGTTAAAAAATATGGAACAAAGGACAATAGTGGCAGGCTCGGCCTTTATTTTACAATGGGCTTTACCCAGAACAGTGCCGGGCTCTTCCTATATGCAGACGAACAAGCGGTTTCAGTGAGGCATATTGACGGTTCCACACTGGTAAGATGGAAGTTTGCAGACCTCCAGGAGCAGTTCACAAATAAGATCCCTGCACTGGTAATGGTTTACGCTAGGTCAGAGTTCAGGGGCGATGATGAGTGGTTTGAATTTTACAAGGCTGTGCTGCTGCAAGGCACCTCAAAGGACCTTTTAAAGGAAAGCATTAAGAATGGCATTATATTAATAGACTTGAGGTTGCATGACAAGGGCACAATGGCGAGGAACCATGGGACGGGCTTCAGGGTGCATGAAAAGAATCTGCCATTGGTCTTTTCACAATCAAGGGTGATAGGATAATAACAAAATTAGATGATTGGACATTCAACAAGGCATATACTAGAGGGTATACCCACGTTTACCATGATTACCCGGCGAGGATGATACCCCAGGTTGCAGATAAATTGCTATCCATATACGGCAAAGAGTCAAAAACATTGTTTGACCCATACTGCGGGACTGGCACATCGCTAGTAGAGGGATTGCTCCATGGGATAGACGGCATAGGCACTGATTTGAACCCACTGGCAAGGCTCATTGCAGAGGCGAAGTCTGATTACAATATCAATATAAGCCAGGTTGAAGAATACATTGAAAAATTTAACCAAGAGGCCAATAGCCTAGGCCCAGACATGCCACAAATCAAGAATATGGATTTCTGGTTCAATGATGGGATTGCCAAAAAACTGGGGAAGATCAGGGCATTTATAAATTCTATAGAAAGCAGCGATATTGGATTATTCTTTAAAATTGCATTCAGTGAAACAGTAAGGGAGAGCTCCAACACCAGGAAAAATGAGTTTAAATTGTTCAGGTATAGCCAGGAAAAATTAAAAAAATGGAACCCAGACCCTTTTATAATTATGAATGAAAAGCTGCACCGCAACCTCTATGGGCTTGTAGAGTTCGCCAGAAAACTCAATAAAATAAGCACAATGCCTAAAATCAGGATTTATGGATACAATTCTGTAAATGAAATCCCTAACAAAGACATAGAAGAAAATTACGCAGACATCGTTGTAACTTCCCCGCCTTATGGTGATTCCCATACTACAGTTGCATACGGCCAATATTCACGCTTATCGTCTGAGTGGCTTTCCCTAGCTGATGGCAATGTGGATAGGAAACTCATGGGAGGAATGAAATTAAAGTCTATCCCGGAATTCCCTTCAAATTCTTTGAACAAAGCCATAGAAATCATAGATTCTAAAAACAATAAAAGGGCATTGGAGGTCGCTTCGTTTTATAACGATCTTCAAATGTCAATAAAGAATGTTTCCAAGATCATCAAGCCATCTGGGTATTCTTGCTATGTTGTTGCCAATAGGACAGTGAGCTCGGTAATACTCCCCACATCAGACGCAATAAAGGATTTCTTTGAGCATTATGGTTTCAGCCATGTTGAGACATACATAAGGGAAATACCTAACAAAAGGATGCCGGTAAAGAACAGCCCCACAAATGTTGCTGGTGAAACTATGAATACAATGCTTAATGAGCATATTGTAGTAATGAAAAAATTGGGCAATTAGTGGTGTGTTAGCTGATCTAATAGATTAATACATATCTATTGCTGAACTATCGTGTAATATTGTTTATTGAGCTAACCTTATTATAATAGAATAACTCAGATCTCTTACTTTTTTCACTAATTCTCCCATTGATTCAAAAATGAATACATTCTTTACGATATAATTACTAAATGGTATCTAAAATTGTAGTTAATTATTTAATTCATATTTTAATATATTTTTGGACCTTTTTTGTTTTCAGAGTAATGACTAAAATGCGATTTATAGAGTCATATGAAAGAAGTATATAATCTACAAATTTAAATTACATTAAACTGACGATAATAATAAAAATAATCCAATAGTTTATATTTAAACCGTTTATACCATATATGGAAATGGTAGAACTACTGGATATAAGACACGGAAATAAAATTCTTTTATTCTTACTTGAAAGGTGCGAAATTAAAAAAACTGATTTACTGGAAATTATGAGCTCTTCTGATTCATTAAGCAGAAGTTTGCATGACCTTATTGATGTAGGGCTTATTGAATCCGAAACTACAATACATGGTCGCAAGGTCATCCTGACAAAGTTAACTCTACTGGGGAGAAGGGTTGCCAAGCAATTGAAAAAAGCAAATGACATACTGGTGGATTTTAATGAAAACCAAAACTATATGACCAAGAGCAAAAAGGGTGCAAATAATAGAACAATCGAATGTTTTCTTTGTGGTTTCGAGAACCCTGAAAATGCAAAGTTTTGCATGGAATGCGAAGCGAAACTTAGACTGTATTATAATGGATCTTGGGGGATATAGATGATGCTAAAGGAAAATGAATTAAATATAAAATTTATAAATTTTAAGCTGGAGAAGGCTCAAGTTGTAATGTATGATATTTTGACTTTAATAGATGGCAATAAGGTGAAAATAAAGTTTACTACTATAAAAAAGGGAGGGGAATCCATAGACTTTCATACATTTGTGGATATTATAGTACCGTCGTTCTGGGCAGCTAAGAGTGTTTTAAACTGGTATAAAATACACAAAAGGAAAGAAAATAGTGGTTTCAATTTTGATATAGGAAATAACAATATTTTATTCGAATTAATAGAAAAAATATTCGACGGCACAAGAAACAATCCTAATGCGGAAGCCTTTATAAAGACCCCTGAGTTTTCTTTAACGATTCGCAATGGGAACATTGGAGAACCAACACAAATACCATCGCCTGTAGCCACTTCGGATAAAAAAAGTAATGTTGAAAGACAGAAGTATAAAACATGCCCAAAATGCTTGACAAAGAACGACAAGGATGCAGTTTACTGTAAGCACTGTGGCAATAAATTTGAATGAGACGGGAGATTGATAATATGGATGAAAACAACGTAGAAAGATTTGAAAGGGTATTGAAGGCAAAGGAGCATATATGTGATGCTGGTATAGAACAGATGAAGAAGGTAGCAGAGAAACTATTTGAAAAACTGCAGAAGCCTGGACTAACTTCCGGCCTCTTATATGGCAGGGTTCAGAGCGGCAAGACTAACAATACTATAATGTGCATAGCCAAGCTCGCGGACGAATGCCAGTTTAAGCTATTTATAGTATTAACATCAGATAATACTTCGCTTTATGAACAAACATTGGAAAGAATAACCCACGGTCTTGCGACTATAGGTATAGTAGGATACAAAGATATATCCAACGGAAACGAAACAAAGCAGACCTTCATGACAAAACTGGGGCATAGGGGCGCAGTAATAGTAGGCACTAAAAACTACATCAACCTTAAAAAGATAATAGATTTCCTCCAAGATTTGGAATTGAAAGGGGTAAAAGCTGTAATATTCGACGATGAAGCAGACTTCGGTAGCCTGAACTCGAAGCAGAACAGAAAAGATGAGAGCGCGGTATACACTTTGATAGAGGAGCTCAGAAACATAATCACAGAAACGAGGTTTGTTGAGGTTACTGCAACTCCCCAGGCAAACCTTCTACAGAAACCTGAAGACGCACGCCATCCAAGCTTCATAATAACAATACCACCGGGGAATAGTTACATAGGTGGGGACAGGCTTTATGACCTCGACAGCCATAATGTCGTAGAGCGCCATCATCGGAAAGTCAGTAAGGTGGATGTTGAGTTGATAACGAAAAAGGATGATCCCCCTTCAGATGCCCCGGACAGCATATACATTGCGCTATGCACATTCTTCCTCGGGGGTGCCATGAAGAATATATCCTCTCCAGAACAGGAAAATTTCTCCATGCTGGTTCATATAAGCGCCAGCAGAAACATCAACAACACTTTATATGCCCTTGTACTTAATGCTAAGGACAAAATTTCAAAAGTTCTGCATGGAGAGTTGAAAGACGCCAAAATAGAGCAGTATCTAAAAGAGGCTTACATAGATATAGAGGGGACCATGGAAAACCCGAAAGAGATTGAATATGATGAAGCTCTCAAGAATGCAGCACTTTACATAGACCAATGCAGGCCACAGAAGGTAATGTCTGGAAAATCTACTGACGACCCAAAATATGATTCATTCTATAACATTCTCATAGGGGGCAACAGGCTAAGCAGGGGGCTTACAGTAAAAAACCTCACTGTATTCTACTATGCAAGAGCCTCTGGCGGCCCAAAGGTAGACACAATCCTTCAGCATTCCAGAATATATGGCTACAGAGAAAATGTTTTGGACATAATTAGGATATTCGCCACGGATGAGATATTTGAAAATTTGTACGATGCCTATAAATCTGATCAGGAAGAGTGGGAATTTATTGAAACAAAGAATCCCCTTGAGAAACCTCCAGTATTTCTATCTATTGAAAGGACTAGGCGGATCAGACCCACAAGGAGCCAAGTGACCCCCACTGAGAACTTAATAAAGTATTTTCCTGGAAGAACCTATTTCCTCTACCATGCAAAAGCTTCAAATGTTGCAAAAATAGATGAAATATTAATGGAGATAGATTGTAAAAGCAAAGACCCAGCAGAAATAGACTTTGAAACGGCTAAGAAGCTTATAGAACTGGCAGATTCCTATGTCCCCAATCAGAGATGGGACAAAGAAGCTCTAAAGACGGTACTGGAAAATATGAAGAACGGAGGCAACAAAATGTATATAATTGCCCGCAAGGACAGTGATTTAAAAAAAGACTATCATGCTGTGCTTTCTGGGCAGATTGAAGACAACATCAGGAAAGAAGATGGTCCAATCCTTTTCATGTATAGGACGTCCGGAAAAGGAGATGGATGGAATGGAGAAATAGCATGGATACCAGCATTAAGGATGCCGGAAGGACCCATAGCATATTATCTTGCAAACGATGTAGCTATCTCAAAGGGTGTGGGCGAAGAGTGACAAGTGGCAGCATTTTTTTATATTAGGATATGATAAGGTAAATATGGACAAGGGCGTAGAAGAAAGGCATAAGCTTAAATTAGTATCGCTCTTTTCAGGATGCGGAGGTCTTGACTTAGGCTTCGATATGTTCTCACGCTATGATATAAAATTTGCCAGCGATGTTAAAGCTGATGCCGCCATGACCTATGCCCAGAATTTTAAGTCTAGGACTGTCCGCAGTCTAGCTGAGCCTAACAGCAACGGTCCTTTATTCTTTCTAGGAGATATAAGGCAAATGGACTACACTGCGCTCAAGTCTTTGTTTCCTGAACCAGACATAGTAGCCGGGGGACCCCCCTGCCAGGACTTTTCTATAGCTAGGGGAAGTGATCGAGCCAAAGCCGGCATGAAGACAGAAAGGGGAAGGTTGTATGCTTATTTTGTTAAGGCATTGATATACTTAAAGCCAAAGTATTTTGTATTCGAGAACGTACCCGGCCTTGTATCTGACAACAGTGGGAAGACATGGGATATAATAAGGGAGGACTTTCAGAATTTATCTATCCACGTGCAGGATATCGAGAGGATAGCAGGGGACGGCTTAGACGGCTTTAATCCGGGTTACGTGCTTGCCTATGCTGGCGTTGTGGATGCATCTGCTGTCGGTGTTCCCCAAAAGAGGCACCGACTAGTAGTAATAGGGGTAAGAAATGACCTTGTAGAAAAAGCATCCGGCGGCTTATGCTCTAAGATGGTCACGAACATCCAAGAGTTGTGCAGGAAAAAGCTCGAAGGGGATGGATCTTTACTAGGAAAATACCCTATGACCACTATAGAAGCTTTCGAAGGATACCCCTTGGACCAGGTCCAGCAGAAGTACGGAGAGATCATGGATGAATGGCTTATGAATAAAGCAAACAAAAAGGTAAGTGCTTTGGAAAAATGGGCGCAGAAACATGAGAAGGAAAGTCCAAAAAGCATCATCGAAAGCTATATAAAAGTCAACGGTTTGAACTTAAATTCCCAGGAAAAATCCTATATCATGAAGCAACATGAAATAGTGCTGATGCAACTTGGATACTATGGAAGAAAGGTCTGTGCAGGCAATTTCGCGGATGGATCATGCGATCGTTTCAATGAAAGGGAGAATGTCATTGAGAGGATGTTCTACACACCCCCCGGTGAGAACTACAAATTTCTATACCCATACCGCCAGTTTAGAGTCGAAGGAAAAGGGATAAGCATGATCTATAAGAGAATCCATCCACTCAAGCCTGCTTACACAATTACAGCAAATGGAGGGGGGGGAACACATGGCTATCACTATGATAGGACAATGAGCAGGCTTACATTAAGGGAAATAGCTAGGTTGCAGTCTTTCCCAGATTCTTTCATGTTCAAGGGAACAAAGGCCGAGGTAAATAGGCAGATAGGGGAAGCGGTTCCTCCGCTACTCGGCATGAGAATAGCTGAGGCTATATGGGAGATAGACCAAATGATCCACAAACAGTTGAAATCAATCAGAGCCGAACATGCATAAAGCAGTTTTAATTGCATATCTCTATTCCGTGAGACTCAAGCAACCACATAACGCCTTCTGCCTGGAGTTTTTTTATCTCGTGCCCCCATATGACTAAGATGCACCACCCGGATTCTTTAAGGATGTCTTCATTGGCTAAATCCCTCTTTACGTTATTATCCAGTTTCGGAAGCGAGTAATTCTTATGTGTCTTTGGAGGATGGTAACACTTTGGGAACTGATGCCAGAAGCACCCGTTGAGGAATATTGCAATTATTTGGCTTGGAATTACTAAATCGGGGTTTCTTGGATCTTAGGATGCATGATGTGTTCTATTCCATATAATTCTAGTGATTCATGGACAAGCTTTTCTTGTTTGGTCCACTTACTCCTTATCCTAGACATTGTTTTTCTTCTAGCTTCGGTGCTCATATCATCGGTCAACAAAGATCACATCACGAAAATAAATACCTTAAGCTAATTAAAACATTCGATTTTATTGGAGATGGTAAGATATGCTAAACTTGTTTCCAACATCTGGCCTCTTCCTGTTATATTATCTTCTTCTGCCTGTAATCTTGCCTTTTACATTGGAGCGAGAGAGTACATCAGTCCTATAGCATGCACATATGTCCATTAGCCAATTTTCTTAGTTTTCATACAATAATTAATCTTGATTTATATTAGCCCTCAAGCATTGGATAATTAACCTTCCTGGCACACATGACCAGCAGTTTTGCCTTGTATTTCTCATTATCCGTTATGTTGTCAATCTCATCCAGTATAGATTTTTCCAGGTTTTCAGGTCCTGCTCAAATTCCAAAATGGCAGGCGCAGTATCTTTAGGTAATGCTATGTTATCAATTCCCCTGAAAGTGCAGTAGTAGACATAGGTAGCCATATTCTTCTGAATACGTGTAATCCCAATTGTTTGCCATGCATTTTAATTGCAATAAAATGACTCATGCCTGTTTATAGATATGAATGCCACGAACCTATATTTTTTCGATATTTATTACAGGTCCCCCTTCAACGGTATAACCGCTGAATTCCACAATGAACGTGAATTCTTGCCCTTTCGTGTTCTCAGAATGGGTCCCTATCGTAAACCTGAATTCGGCTCTGGTGTCAGGATATAGCTTTAACTTGCCTCCACCTAATCCAGCAGCAAGCGCAGCGTCTTTAATGCCAATATGCCCTGGCAAAATTTCTATCTTCTCAATACAGTTATCGCTAAAAGGTTTAAAGGTCGCAATTATGGTGAAGAAATTTGCACATAAGTATTCCCCCTAGCCATGTTATTATAAAAATGAGTATGCGGAACAATACTATAGCCTGATGTCCACCGCATTAAAAAAGGATTAAACGGTGCCAACGCCTCCCGTTCTCCGTTCCCATTTTTCTTCTCCAGGAGCATAAACCGCAGGTATACATTTCTGGCATAGGCTGACTTTACATTGTTTAAGTTGATAACTTTCAGCCTGTATAAATAACATTTTTCTGATATGCCTAGAGCTGAAGGCATACAATTGGGTGGAGTGGACAGGAACTCGTCATCGCAGCCATGGAAGACCCGTAACCGGGGCTTTGTGGGCTTGAAAATATTGAGGTAGGCAAAAATTGCTAGTGAAAGGGTGCCAACGGAACTTATCGCCCCTACAATTTCTGACAGCGACATGATAACCCAAGCTCCCTACACAGGATCTCTTATGCCAATTTTATTTTCACCATGCCGTTTCACAGCTAAGGCATCTTTAAGGCTTTCTGCTACGGCCCTTGCAAGTGGCGGCGGGACAGCATTGCCAACCTGCCTGTACCCGGCTGAGACATTGCCGTACTCAAATATGAAATCGTCAGGGAAGCCCTGGATCCTTGCGGCCTCCCTTACAGTAAGCCTCCTGTATTCGTTTCCTGTGAAAACCCATTTGTTTTGCGAAACTTTCTCCATTGCGCATGACCCTGGGTAAAGCGGGGCATGCCTGCCTCCAGCCTGTATTGTGAATGACTGGGACTCCCAGCCCCTCCTCCTGTTCCTGCTCATGTATATGGTTGAAAAGCTGCCTACCATATACTCGTGGTTTGGGAAGAGCACATTTGGGTTGGGCTTGTTCTTTTCCAGGGCAGGCACAGCCTCGGGGAGCCCTGCAAGCGCCTCCCTGATATCCTTCCATTTCTTGGTGGCAATGCCGTCTATTGTTGACCCTTCCTTTGTGCACAACGGCCCAGGGTAGGAATATCTGCTTCCAATGTCCTTCCTTATCCCGGCAACTATTACCCTCTTCCTTTCCTGCGCAAGGCAAAAATCCCTTGCGTCCAGTATCCTCCAGGCAACGTTGTACCCTGCCCCGGACATTAGTTTAAGAATCTTCCTGAATGCTGCAGAATTCCTTGGCATAGCTATGCCAGGCACGTTCTCTGCAATGAAGGCCTTTGGCTGCTTTGCCTCCAGCAGCCTGATGTATTCAAAGAACAGCTTCCCCCGTGGGTCATCCTCGCCACGGAGTGCGCCGGCAACGCTCCAGCTCTGGCATGGCGGGCCCCCGATTACCACATCAGCATCTGGTATTTCCTCGGGCCTGACATCAAGTATGCTGCGCCTGTCCAGTGCCACCCCGAAGTTCCTTAAGTAGGTCCTGCCCGCCTCCCTGTCTATGTCATTCGCATAGGCAATCTCAAACCCTGCCTGGGCAAACCCAAGGTCCATGCCGCCGCATCCTGAGAATAGCGATATTGCCTTCACCATGACACCTCCATCACCACTGCATCCATTAGCTCTGCCGGGTTGTTTGGGCTCGGCATCTTCCTCCTGGCTGCATTCACCCCCCTGGGCAGGGCGCCCATGGACCTGTACTTCCCCTCCTCCATTATTGCATATGCATAGAACTCCTTCCCCTGCTGCGGCGGGGCTATATCAGCAAATGCCCTGGCAGGGTCCATTATCTGCCACATGCCCCTGACCCTGAGGGAGGCCCTCCCGAGCGGGTCTGCCCTGTTCACCCTGCCAAGCTCCTTTGTCTCGGAATACTCAAGGCCCGATCCCTCTATGGCGCCCCTTACGGCGTCTGAGAGCCTGCTGCTTATGGACTGGTAGATGCTGCCATTTGCGGCATAGCACCTGCCCTGGACAAAGTATATGCTCCTCGCCACCCCGTCCGGGACTGTGCCCACTATGTAGAACAGGTCCAGCGGGCTGCCCCTTATTGTAGCCCTGCACTCTGAGGTGAGCATTGGGTCATCCCTGGAAAGCACATCGCGCGGGTGGGAGCTGTTAAGGGCTATTGTTGATGAAGGCTTTTCATGCTTCTTTATTTCGAATGCATCGCCCCCTGCTGCTATGGCATCCGGCGGGAAATTCTGGTTGCCCAGCCATGAGAATTCCCTGGAAAATGAGCTTTCACGTTCTGCAGGGCTTTCATAAAATTTCCCGGTGAGGAGGTCCTTTACGTACTCCTCGAAGGCAGAGCCCACAGAATTTATCCCTATCTTGTATGACCTGGAATACTGCCCCAGGTCGTTGAGCCTGTGCATTGCCAAGGCCCCCATTGCATTTGCCACGCTTGCAGCCATTGAATATACCAATAACTTAATGCGCCGTTGCATATATAGGTTTTCCATGGACAGCGTGATGAGGTCCAAGATCATGTCCAGGATAAAGTCCAGGGGGACCGGGCCGGAAATGGCGCTGAGGAGGGGGCTCTGGCACCGTGGCCTGAGGTACCGGGTGCAGTACGGCAAGGAAAGGATAGACATAGCTTTCCCGGGGAAGAAGGTAGCAGTCTTTGTTGACGGGTGCTTCTGGCATTCCTGCCCGGTGCACGGCAATATGCCAAAGTCCAATGTCGGGTACTGGAAGCCAAAGCTTGAGAAGAACATTGAAAGGGCCAGGGCAAAGGATGCCAGGCTTCAGCAGGGGGGCTGGGTTGTTTTGCATTTCTGGGAGCATGAGGTAAATTCCGATGCAGCTTCATGCATAAGCAAGGTTGAGGGGATTTTATCCGATCCTGAAAAGGAAGGCTGAGGTTGGGGTTATGATGCTTGTGGAGTAATTGTCTAGGGAGGACATGTACAATAGCGCCAACTGCCACTCAATGTTGCTTTTGCCGCGGTACTCTACCCTGTAGCCATTTGGGAGTGCATAAACTGCACAGCCCTTTGAGGCAATATGCCGTATAATTCCCTCTTCATTGCCTTCAGAACCTTGCATTTTAATGCCATTCCAATAAGGTATATATATTTTCCATGGAAGGTTTTGCGTGGGGCTTGCACGCGCATTGCGGCTCTTGGGAAGCTAGAATCCTATATGTGCCCCGTTAATTGTTAAAAGCTAGAAATAAAAATATAGTAAAATATGCGATGTTCATGGCTGCCTAGCTAAATTGGTTTGGCCCATAAAATAAATGAGGGGCATTTGGTTAAAAAATGCTTGAGGAAAAACATAATTTATTTTTCCTAACATTTTCTTTACCATTATTTATCTCCCTCCATCTTCAAGCTCATCTATTATCTCATTTTTCAATTCAGTGAAAGATTTCTTGCTAGTCCCAAACTTCCCGGCCTCGCCCCTTTCTGACTCTCAAAAGGCGTCGCTGAAATGCTCAGGCATATTCTCCAATAGTGCCTGGAGCTGAGCCTTTGTCGGCACCTTCCCAAGATTCCTTTTCCTGGCAATCAGGATAGGCAGGAATAGGTGCAATGAAAACACCCCGGCTGTTTTCATGAGCAGGGATTTCTTCCACTCAGTATATGAATTTGGGCATGCTTCAAATATTGCCCCCCAGTAGTTGTTCAACAAGCTTGTAACCTCGCCTATATTAAGGCCGGCACTTTGTGCATAGTCTAGGACCGGATCCAGCGGCTTGCTGAATGACCCCTCTGATATTAGCGCATCCTTGTGGCTATTTGGGGAGATTATAAGGGCATCCATGGACCTGATGCGTCAAGCTGCTTAGCTATGTATATGGTGTATTGGGCATATTCATCCCTAAGGTTAGATGTCAATACCCTTAATATTCTGAAAGAAATTAAAACAAGAATGGAAAGGGAATATGTTAGGCCATTATCCTTTAATTTTGTTTTAAAGAAGATAATAGAGAAAGAGGAGAGGAAGATAGCAATATTAAATTGATAATTTTTCATCATAAAGTTTAAACATTCAAAGAATTTATTTGGAGAGCTTTTTTATTTCTTGTATATTGTGTTACCAGATATGTCAGAATACTTAAAAATCAAGGATAGGTGAAGAATATGTGCTATTTTTGATAAAGACCAGGGAAATATCCTGCAGCTTAAAACGCTTATACGGAAAACCGATTCCGGGCTTTATTTATGTGATTGCAATGTTGAGATTACAAGATTCGACATCCTATTAAAGCGGAAAAATTTTTACTTAAGATCACCATCCAACAACAGGGATTTATATGAAAGAAAAATTTGATGCTACTTGGTATAATTTGAACCCACTTGGTATTGAAAAATTAAAAATGGATATTTCTCATGGCATTACGGTTGAAAGCCTCTCTGTCGGTAGCAATCCAAAACAGGATTCGTGGTCGCTGGAATATTACCTGTCAGCAGACAAAAATCTTGATTTACAGGAATGGAAAATTAAATGCTTCCATCAAAATGCTAATGGAAATCCAACGGTAGCAACCAACCAACTATATTTGAAAAGAAAAGAAAATCAGTGGACATGGTATTTGGATTCCGGAAATATTGGGACTAGTACATCGGCAAAGTATATTGATATTTCATCTACCCCCTTCACTAATTATTTCCCAATAATGGAGTTGATGCAAAACAATAAATGCCAAGATACATTCACGGTACTTTTTGTTGAGGTGCCGAAACTGGAAATATCTTTGAAAAAGCAAACTTATAAGAAGATTGGGCCCAGGGAATTTTCTTATAAGAGTGACAATTCTCAGAATGTATACCCTATAAAAGTGGACGATAATGGAATGGTTATAAAATATGGCAATATATGGCAAGGAATTATTGAATAATCTAATAATTGACACTCGTGGCTTGTTCTTAAGCTACTAATAACCGTTAATCATGGGCAGGTCAAAGATGAGGCTTTATTGTTCGATGAAGCTTGCGTAAATTTATCAAGTCTTTCATAGATTTATATACTTGAATTACTACAATTAAGCCCAAAAAATAGTCAACTACGGTTAACAGACTGGATTTAAATATAGTTTCAAGAGAACATTATTAGGGTATTTCTTGTATAGGGTAAAAACAATACATTTTAAGCCAACGCAGGCTGGAAATAAAAAACATGCAATTATAAATTCTAGCGCGTACCTTGGAATATCCCTTGAAAGTGATTAATTCTCCTTACAATGCTTTTGTTATAGCAATATTCCCTTCAAAGCTTCCCTCTCTATTTCTGGTGTAATAACCATATAATATTTTATCGTTGTAAGTGCATTGCTATGTCCAAGCCTCCTGGCAATAATTTTATCACTTACCCCATGCTGCAATAAATATATTGCAAGCCCATGCCTGAACATATGGGGGTGCAAACTTAGGCCTATTTTATTCCCATAGGCTTTAACAATCTCCCAGGCCCTCTGCCTGGTGAAATTAAAGAATTTCCCATTTACGTTGTATTTCCTCATGAAATTAGAAATATCAAGCAATAATGAATCCGATACCGGAATATTGTTTATAAATCCATGCCTCTTCTTAACCACCAGGGTTATAATCTTTTCACTAAAATCTATATCATCTGTCTTTAGGCCTATGATATCTGAGATCCTTCCTCCAAGCTCCCACATAAATTCCATTAACAGCTTATCACGATCTTTCAGGTATGGCACCATTTTTTTATTCAGGTATCTGTGGTATTCATTATTTTCTACCTCATTCAATAAGGACATGTAGTCATTATATGTGACATGCGGCGGCAGCTCTGACTCATCTTTTATTCTTAATGCCATCCTTAAATTTTTCATCTGAAGGTCTCTTGTTTCATTCATTGTTTAACACTACTGTATTATGTAAAATGATATTAAATATAATATTTTCTATCGTGGAATAGAACTATTGGAATTAAAAAATTTAGTATTTAAAACACTTTAACAATTCTGTCGGTTTTGTAAAGTAATTATACTATCATTTTTATAAAAAGTTCATATAAATTTTGATTTTTTAGCCATCAATATCCTTAATCTTGATGGGGTTGTGCAATGTATGTAACCTTCGTAATGCATCCTGATGATGGATGGTTTAAAGTTATAAATATGAATATATACGCATTAGACATATCAAATTGTGTCGGAATGATGAATTT
>JAKAAK010000022.1 GCA_021797025.1 Thermoplasmata archaeon | reverse complement strand
ATCGAAAAAAACTCTATTTTTATAGTGCTATCCATTAGTCTTTATATATTGGATAAATAAATTATTTTCTATGCTTTTGGGAATGTATATATCGTTAGTTTTCGATGAGAGTCTCGTTGGAACACCATCAATAGCACAAGAAGAAAAAAATTAAATTAAATGTCAAGGGAGTATCAAGTTATTGGTAAACTTATTTTATGAGGTTACAATATTTTTATTAAAAAGAAACATTTATAAAGATAGGAAAAATATAGTTTTGAAATATTAAAAATTGAACCTTTGTAGGATTGAAAGAATACTGAACAAAATGTGGCACCAAATTTAAAATTGGTTAAAATAGAACCTTAATAGGATTGAAAGATGCCTGATGGGATTTTTCCATTAAATTCATCATTTATTAAAATAGAACCTTTATAGGATTAAAATTATTTTAACGAAACACTAACACACATATTAGTAATTGTTAACAATGTATATACAATTTATATGACAAAAAATTAGATTTAAGTTGAGTAAAAAGTACAATATTCAGGTCTTAACAAAAATTTATTGTGAATACAGACAGAATCTTCTCTGCCCTGCTTAATTGAGAATAGTTATGAGTAATAATATATAAGCATATTTCAATATATCTAGAATCAGCTACATTCAGATTCATTGATATGTGAAGCAGATGCAGATTATCTATTCAAGAAAAGCAACTCGCCTGGTTACCTAACTAAAATCACATGAGTATCGTATAAAAATTAAATGATAGGGCTTGCCTGTATAGATACAGTAAAACATAGAATTTCCATAACCCAGCAAGAGTATTTATAGTGTTCTAATTTAATTATGTGAATCTTATGGGCCGAAATTCAAAGCATGCATTCAGGGAGTTACACGGATATTATATATGGTTAGGTTGAATAAAGAAGCTATGCAATATAATGTATCTTTTATAATTAGCCAAAATTATTAGTAAGATCCTTATATTATTAATTGCTATAAAGAATGGAAATGATTCCTTTTGATAAATATAACAGAAGAATAAGTGAAAAGACATTTGAAATAATTAAAAAAACAGGTGATAAATTATTTAAAATCGGATATGGCGAATCTTCAAAACAACCAAATTTGTTTTATTTTAATGATTTGCATGTAACATTTTTCGCAGATTTCAGGGGCACAGATACAGTTTCCATATGGGACAACCCAAGACCTTATATATACTGGAAAAAGGATCAGGACATAGATAACAACGAATTTATTACAAGACTTGTTGATCATTTTGGTTTACTCGGTTCTGTTCACGTTGATGCCAGAACTTCATTTTGGGAAAATGTAGAACCAGATAGTGATACAAATGAAAATAAGTTTAAAATTAAAGATTACATCCACGATAAGTATAGAATTCCATATTTTGCAATGGATCTTGATTATCAGTCCCTGCAGTATGAAAGGCTGACAGGAAATGAAGAATATTATAATGAGTTGGAATATGATTGTCAGGATGGCATATGCAAATTCTGTAAAATGGAATTTAATTCCGATGGATTTTTCTGTTCTGAAGAGTGTAAAATGAAATATATAAAAAGGCTTATAGGAATAATTCTATATAATGTCCCCCGTTGTGACATCTGTCATTATGTAATTTTAGACTATGGTGGAGTTCTAACAGATAATTATACTATTGTGTATAAATCTGCATTTACAGAACTTAATCAGTATGTTAGCTTAAATGCGAAAGAAAAGCTTCATAAATACCACAAATCATATTTTCCAGAAATTGTTTTAAACTTATGCAATGATTGCTATAACGACATCAAACACAATCATTATTCGGAACTGAAACCTCCTAAAGGTGATAGAAAAAAATTCTACATGTATAAAAAACCTATTAATAAGTAGATTATTAAATGCAAAATAAAATAGTACATGAAATTGCATTTAAATTATAAATGGTCTTTCAAAAGTTTGGAAATTCATCACCAGTATATTATCGACCATTGAAGATTTTAAAAATATTGATATAATTTCCACTTTAACAGGTCATTTCTGAGAGACATATCATAATTTTTTGATGATTTCATTCAACGGCTTGAATAAATCTTTATACATAACATATATTCTTTTTGGATAGTATGGTTAATGAATGTAAGCCAGACATTGAGGGATTCGAATGGGCTATATTTCTATTTAATGTAATGGGTGAAGATAGCTCATATTTTATGCATTTATATAAGGTACAAAAAAGAAAAAAACGGGGAAAACTAGGAGAAGACATTGTTGATTTCCCAAACGATTGGAAGATGAGAATAAAAAATGAAGAAATTGCACCAATAATTGATACATGGTACACTGAAGCAGAGCCAAAACTAGACTCTTTACCAGAGACACTTACAGAAGTAAATTTAAACGATGATGAAGTGAAGAAAACTACAATTGATCTATATCTCTCTCTATAAGAATAAAGGTGTTGGTAATACAGGTATTTCAAAGATACTCTACATACTCAAACCAGGATGTTTCGTTATGTGGGATGATCCTATGCGCATACATTATATGCGGGATTCTGAAACAAAGCGTGTACCAGAGGCATATTTTTCCTTTTTGAAGAAAATGCAGGAAATGGCTAAATACCTTAGGGAACGGAGAGAAGACATTTTTACGAACCTTTTCTCAAATATAAATGAACCACTTGAAAACCATCTGAAAAACTTCATTTCTAATAAAAAAGAGAATATGCAGATGCAACACATAATGAAATTTATTGGGAATAAGTACAAAAATGACCTGTACATTGATGCCAAATTCCTTGATGAATATAACTGGACAGTATATACAAAGAAAATTTTGGTACCCCCAGCATGGTATCCATCAGACTACAGGGCGTAGGCAGTTCAACTACCTTATGGAACATCGGATGCTTCAATAACTAAATTCACAACAGTGCTCGCCGACTTAGAGAGATATTATTGTGCATCACATCATTTTGTAACCAATATGTTGGCAGCCTTCAGCTTTCCTTTAAATGTTTTCACAGATGGGAAGGTGGATGTGTATCTCATTTTCAATCTATGTGCTTGAATACTAAATCTAGTTCCCCTGATGTAGTTTCATCTTCAGAAACTGGCTCAAAATAACGAAAAATCTTCATAAATCTACATTCACAATTTTGTGAAATAACTTGATTTCTAGCAAGTTTTCAATCGAATCAACTTTCTATGTGACCTTAGATATAATTCTCTATTCCTTTCATATTCATAACATCGCTAAGGAACCATTTCTTTAACTTTCTCATGCCTTCCCTGTTCAATCCATAACTTTTTCTCTTGTCTTTTATGACTTCTAATTGGTCTTGCAGTTTTTTCATCTCTTAATCTAAATTATGTACGGCCAATTATAATTTATAGACAATTACTTAGACTATTAAATTCATGTACACTGATAGTTAATTTTTATAATTCATGAATAACTTATCACTGAGCACACGATTTATTCTGTTCTAAAATTATACTAATAGCTTTAACGTTATACGGTTGGGTTTTTTTAGTTTCCTTATGTTTAGGAGGAATGAACTTGGAAACTTTCTATTCTCTCTTTTTATTTCTTTTCATTATATCCATTTTGCTTTACCAAACAATTTTAACTATTTCTTCCTTTATTTCCAATTATCCGATGTTTTACCGGGTTAAGGCAAACGGGACATTTATCAAATGTGGCATAGTGCCTGGTTCCACAATTTTTGCAGGTAATTGTCCTTTTTGAATATGCGAATATCCCTATAAAACTGCCTACTACCACTGCACTTATTGATAGATACCGGATGTATGGAACCATATTAGTGTGATAAATTTTATGCATTGAAATATACAGGGTCATATTATCACTTAGGTTTACATTATAGGTTTCTTTTGTGTATCCAGCCTTATACATTGTTAAAATATAATGCCCTTTATCCAGTGTGAACGTTGCAACTTTGCCATTTTTCGATATATTAGTTCCATTTAATACAACATTCCAATCACGTTCAGGAGACTTAATTATCAACGTATATTGAGGAATTTTGATATTGGGCTTTATAAACTCCAAAATTGACGAATTATATAGAATATCAGTATAATTATAATATAGATTATTATATCTAATTTTGTAAGTTATATTAGCTGTACTATTGGAATAAATTTTAAATGGCAAAGACACAGTATTATTTTTATGTACCTCTACGCTTGAGTTGTAAAATATAGTTTTATTGTCTTCTATTAGAACTGAAATTCTGGAGGAATATGCACTTGATTTTATTGCCAAATATAGTGTATTATTTTGGCCTGAAATGAGTTTTTTAGGTTTTTCTATTGAGTATGATATCAGAGGGATCTTTACAGGCACAGTTATCTTATCGTTGACTATAAATGAGGGCAATGGAGGGAGAGAAAAGTTGTACTCAAAATTTCCAATATGCAATTGGTAATCTCCGTAGTATGAAATAGAGTTGTTTTTTTCCATATCAAAAATGATAAAATTTTTCACTTCATGTGCATCGTTATTTATTTTATTGGCCATTAAATTAGATGTGTTGTTGCCATTATCCGGAATTATGGAATATTTTAGGTTAAAAGTCGATATGCCATTAGAAAATGCAAATTTCGGATTTTCATACAAGTATACTGTTGAGTTGATACTATAAAACGGCGAATTCTCATATACCTTACCTTGATAGTTAGAAGAATAAGAATAAAATGTAGAATTAACAAGGAATATTGATTCTTTATACGGGTTTAAAATTTGCTGATATATATAAAATTTTTTCATATTCGTGTGGAAATTAGAAAAATAGGAATCAATGGAACTATTGTAAATCATCATGTTATAATTGTTATATCCAAAGTAACTTTCGGTATCATTGGACCTGGTTAAAATAGTTATATTATGAATTGAGAGATATCCATCTTCTCCTGCAGCCGTACCATTTGCCCCTGGTATTTTCAAAGAAAAAATATTGGTATCATTAAATTCTGAAGTATGTATATCTTGTGGTAAACTAAAATTAACCGTATAATTATAATAGCCTGTGTAAACGGGAAGACTTACATTTTTTATAAATTTCCCAAATTCATATAATTCCAGTTCTCCTGTACCATTGTTATCACCACGAATATATAAATGCAATGATAAGTTTCCGGCAAGGGAATTGTTATAAATATCTGTTTCTTTAAACGTAATATTGCCATTTGTGTCATAATGAGATGATTTTCCAAATAATTTTCCACTTGTAAAACAGACTTGTTTAATAGGGTTTGAATAAAATCTTATATTGCTATTAGTGAATGCCACTTTATCATGATTAAAATTAAAAATCATATTTGAATTGTTTTGTATAGTTAAATTATTAAAATTTAAATTTGAATTTATCGCTTTTATCGTTCCATTAGAACCAATTGATGAATTATTTATGTTTAATATGCCTTTATTAACAAATATATTTATACTAAAATTTGTATGTTCTATGCATGAATTGGTTATATCTAACTTACCGTAATCAAAAATAGTTATATTCCGTTGAAATATGATTAAATTCTCATTAGAGATGGAATAATTGGACGTAATTGTAATATTATGGTCCAAATAATATTTTGAGACATTTAAACTTGGATTTTGAATGTTATCAGAACTAGTATGGGAAATATTCACTGGCATCAATACCATAATGAGAGTTATAATTAATGTGAGTATAATAATTCTCTTTTTCATGATGGGTAATAACTTTAACTTATAAAATTTTAATAGCATGTTATGAAATTATAGCAAGGAAAATAGTTCTCATTGAAGGTCCGATAATTTTTTGATTTAGATGTCATTTACCTCTTGATGGATAGTAAAACATTTCACAGAGAATTCGGGCCAAGAAAATTTTCATTTGTGAAAACATTTAAATTAAGATTGTATATAATTTTTTCAATGATACTTATTGCAGGCATGTTATTTTACAATTTTAAATATACAGAAGTTATAAGCATTTTTCTGCTATTATTTTCTATTATATTTTTTATAAAAGGTCACCATTCCGGGGCCATATCATATTCTTCAGTTTTATATAGAAAACAGTATATTGGCAAAGATAAAGACTATAATATAATAAAAATTCCAGTAAGGAGTTTAAATTTTTTAGATTACATAGATTATAAAGTAAACCAGAATGTATTGATTTGCGGGACTAGTGGCCAAGGGAAAAGCAGGCTCATGCGATATCTGTTATATTTGTCTAACGAGCAGAAATTTATTTTCTCGTATAAAGAAAATGACGATTATCTCAAAATGGGATATAATATCCTTCAAGTAGAAAACGAAATGCCTGATCCATTCATGGATACAGAAGCGTTTGTTAATGCATTTTTGATAACGTACCCTATACAGAATATGGGTATAATCTCACAATATATCCCAATATTCCTACGGGATATTTCAAAGATATCCAAAGATTGGAACGATTTTTTATATAATTTAAATATAAAATTAAAAAGTTCTAAAGACCAGATACAAAGGTCAGCATATTTATTTATTATTGAGCACTCTAAAGCTTTAATAGGTTCAAATTACAAAAAGAATATAAATCTTGGAGATGAAAGTATAGTATTTGATTTTTCACAAGTAAATGAAAGTTCCAAAACGTTTTATTCAGAATTATTTTTAAGGATACTCTGGAAAAGGTTAACCAAAAATTCAAAAAAAATATTAATATGCATAGATGAGGCACATAGGTTACTTTATAATTTTGAAAGATACCAATCGATATATATTGAAATGTCAAGAGAGATTAGGGCATTTGGGAAACTTTGGACAAGCACGCAAAACTATTCTGATATGCCTAGTTATGTCAGGAACCAATTTGCCACCCAATATATATTCAACACATCGATAAAGGAGGACTTGGATCAACTTGGAATTATAGACCCAAAATTGAAATGGGCTGTATCAAACATGCCTAAACATTGTTTCACTGATGCACGTTATCCATGGATCTATAAAGTGATACCAGAATTTATAATATATTGGTACCCACTAGATATAGATAGAGCCAAAAGTGTTTTAAGTACAGTAAACTATAGTTTTGAAGTACAAAAGATTTTACGTGATAATGTGTATGAGATATCCACTATTGTCGAGATAATTTCCAAAAATTATAGTATTGATGAAAATACAGTCAAAATTAATGTGAAGAATTCAATATCAACGTTGATAAAAAATAAAGAGATCAATAGAGTTTTGTATGATTCGACGTACTTGTATTTTGGGAAAACCCTTGATTCTTCTAATTTATCAATATTTCATAGATTCATGGAAAATAAAGTCTTAGATATATTATCTGAACATTCTATTAAAGGAACTGTTATTATAGCAAAAAAGGGGCAAAATCTGCCTGACATAACAACGGAAAAATTCAATATAGAATTAGAAACGGGGCTAAAGCATGATATAACAGATTTAAAGAAAAGGGTCAGTTCCGGTAATAAACCCAATATTATTGTAATCCCTAACAAAAATTTAATAAAAAAATATAATAAATTAAAAAACGTGAGTGTAATTGAAATAAAAGAATTGGACGCGTTTTTAGGTAATTATCATGAATAAGATTTATCTTCTATTAAACTTTGTAAAAGTAATTCATTATACCTAATCTCTCTAACAATATGGAAGTATTCTAAAGTTAAAGATATTGCTGAAACAATTACTATTATCAACACTGTGAACAATATTAATGGAAAAAGACCATAGCTGTTATTATTGTACGAATATAAAAGCAGTAATGAACTCAATAAAATACCAGTAACTAGATAAAATAAAATCTTTTTTAGTTTTTCTAAATTTGTGATTTGGGAATTAACAATTTTAGCTATATCCATTAAAATATATTATTTTAAAATATATTAACATAACGTCGACACACATAAGTTTTGTACTAGAAGGAGAGTAGAAATTATGATCGCAGGTAAAATTAAACTAAGGATTTAAATACAAAGCCTCAAGTTTGCCATTTACCGCTATATAATTATCCTTAACGTATTATTTTCCCTCTTTAATGTAAAATCAATTTATAAATGGTTGTGTACGTAATTATGTGTAAATATAAATCCTCTGTTACCAATGAATTTAGCCATCAAATAATAGGGAAAGATAAATCCTTTTAAAACAGCATACGACTCACATGAACTTTAAACCTATAAACTCTAACATGAAAAGAAAAAGTTTACATCCAAGCAGTTATTATCTTATTGTTCAAACTTAAAAAACGGTTATAGAAATGTCAGGAAAAGATTATGATATGTGGAGTAAGGAAGAACTTATTGTGGAAATCAAGAGGCTTCAAGACAAGAAATATGGTCTATTGTGGGAGAACAAGCCAGAGAAAGTTGCGGAGCTATGCAAAGAAAAACTTCCTATCCTTTTAGAAGACGGTTATAAGGAAATCAAAAATGATTGCAATGCCCCGGTTAATTTGATAATTGAAGGGGACAATTTCCACTCCCTGTCAGTTTTGAATTATACACATAAGGAAAAAATAGATGTAATATACATTGACCCTCCATTTAACACAGGTGCTAGAAATTGGAAATACAATAACGACTATGTTGATAAAGAAGATGCATTCAGACATAGCAAGTGGCTAAGCATGATGGCAAAGAGACTTAAAATTGCTAAGCCTTTATTGAAAGAAGACGGTGTTCTTATCTGTGCAATTGACGAAAACGAACTATGGCATCTAGGCTCATTGCTGGAAGAAATATTTTTAGATAAAGAAATTCATTTGGTCACAATAGTTCACAACCCAAGGGGGATACAGGGCAAAAATTTCTCATATGTAAATGAATATGCATACTTTGTGATACCCAAAGGAAAACAAGTTATTGGTCGACGAAAGCTCGATGAAAATGAGATATATTTGGCCAATCTTAGGAACTGGGGCGGAAAATCCGACCGCACTGACGCCAAAAATTGCTTTTATCCTATTATTGTGAAAGACTTAAAAATCATCGGCTTTGGGGAAGTGCCAGATGATGATTACCATCCCCGTACACAAACGGAGAAGAGAAATGAGGCTTTCTTTGTCTGGCCCATCGACGTAAATGGCTATGAAAGAAAGTGGAGATATGCCAGACAAAGTGTCGAGTCCATCAAAAATCTTTTGCGAGTTAAGAAAAATAAAAATGGAAGGATTGAGATAGAGATTGAAAAGGATTATGGTACCGTGAGAACCGTTTGGCAGAATTCAAAGTACGATGCAAGTGAGTATGGCACGAAGTTAATACATGCTCTCGTTCCGGACAGCGATTTCGAATTCCCAAAGTCCGTGTACACTGTATACGACTGCATAGCACCCATTGTAGCTAGCAGGAAAGATTCCATTGTGCTAGACTTCTTTGCAGGGTCTGGTACAACGGGCCATGCTGTAATGATGATGAATAAAGAGGACCAAGGGTCCAGAAAATTCATACTTTGCACAAACAATGAAAACAATATAGCAGAAGATGTCTGTTATCCGCGGGTAAAGGCAGTGATACAGGGGAATGAAAAATACAAAGACATTACTGGCTATGGAGGCAACCTGAAGTATTTTAAGACAGATTTTGTGGACTCGGCACCGACAGACATGAACAAAAAGAAGCTTGTTGAAAGGTCTACTGAAATGATCTGCCTGAAAGAATACTGCTTTAATTTAATAAAAGATGGAGGCAATTTTAAGATATTTTCGGGGCAGAACGATTCCTATTTGGGGATAATATACGACGATGATGGGATAAGTAGATTTAAATCTGAAGTGAAGGAAATAGGCAAAAGATTCTCTGTATATGTTTTCTCTCTTGATGATGGTTTAAAAGAAGATGAATTTCAGGATGTTATTGACCTGGTTGACCTTAAGCCTATACCATCTTCCATTCTCAATGTCTATAGGAGGATTTTCAAATGATCATATTGAAAACATATCAAGAAAACGCAATACATGAATTAATCTCGAAATTGAAGAAACTATTGTCTTATGAGGGTCGATTTACTATTTCCTTTAAGGCTCCTACAGGTAGTGGAAAGACATTAATGGTATCCGAGGTCCTTACGAGATTAGCTGGTGACATTAGTAACAGGGCACCCCTTTCATTCGTCTGGATTTCTGTCCGGTCTCTTCCTGAGCAAAGCAAGAATAAACTTGAAGGGTATTTATTAAATAACAACTCAATAAAGTGCAGCTATTTTGAAGAACTCCAGGACAGAAAAATTAATGAGAATGAAATACTGTTCATCAACTGGGAGAGTATCAACAAAAAGAACATTAATATTATAATAAGAGAAAATGAACAAAACAATAACCTTAACAGTGTTATCAAAAATACTAAGGAAGAGGGAAGGAAAATAATTCTTGTTATTGACGAAAGTCATCACACTGCAAACGCAGACAGATCAAGAGCATTGATTAATATAATAGATCCAGCCGTAACCTTGGAAGTCTCTGCTACTCCTGTTCAGAAAGTTTACGATGAATCTGTTACTGTTCATCTTCCTGATGTCAAAGAAGAGCATATGATTAAGTCCGAAGTAGCTGTCAATCCCAAATTCCTTGGATTAGAGGTAGAGAATAAAAGCTCAGATGAAGTCATAATAGAGCAGGCAATAGAAACCAGAGAAAGACTTCTGAGTCAGCTAAAAAAGGAGGGTTCCATAGTAAATCCCCTATTATTAATTCAATTGCCCGATAAGCGTAGCGAACTGGATGAAAAGAAAGAGGATGTTATAAAATTGCTGGACTCGAAGTTCGGCATCAATGAAAGTAACGGAAAATTAGCAATTTGGCTCTCGGAAGATAAGTCTCCATCTCTCGTTGACATAGAGAAACCGGATAACAAAGTTGAGGTATTGATTTTCAAACAAGCTATAGCTTTAGGGTGGGACTGCCCTCGGGCATCTATACTTGTTATTTTTAGGGAACTTCGGAGTTTTACATTCACCATTCAAACAGTTGGGAGGATTATGAGGATGCCTGAGTTAAGATATTACAAATCCGATGAACTAAACAAAGCCTATGTTTTCACCAATCTTCAGAATGTGTTAATAGAAGGCGATGAACTTCAAGACTATATAACTGTAGATGAATCCCACAGAGATAATAGGAAATACCATAATATCTCTCTAAGGTCAGTTTCTGTAAAAAGGTTGAGAGAAAGGACGAGACTATCAGGGGAGTTTGTAAAAATCTTTCAAAAGGTTGCTTCAGAGACAAATCTTCAGGAAAATATCAATACAACACCTGAGAGCATTTCTGATTTCATAATTGCAGATGGCAAAATAAATAACATAGATCAGATGGGAAATATTGAAAGTCAGGGCAGTATTTCAATAAAGTCTAAACCTGAAGAAATAGATAGAAAATTCGAACTGTTTGTATGGAAAAATTGTTCACCGTATGCACCAGCCTACTCAAGTGATAGGATAAAGAATGCTATTTACACATTTTTGAAAGAGAAATTTGAAATAGAAAAATATTCTGAGCAGGCTCAAACTATTGCAATAGGGACGGAAAATGTGAAACTTTTTGAAGAAACTTTACAGATAGCTAAGGAGACATATCAGAAAGACGTGGTGGAGAAGCTCAATAGGCGAGGCGAATTCATTGAAGAACCGCAATGGGAAATTCCAGAATTTATTTCTTACAACGAAAAATATTATGTATTTTCCTCTGCAAAATCAATTATGCAGCCTTTCTACAAATATAAGGATGCTAGCAAACCAGAGGTAAACTTTATGAAACTACTTGACAATAGCGACAAAGTAAAATGGTGGTTCAAAAACAGAGAGGGTGAACCAAAATATTTTTCTGTAGGTTATGTTGACGATGAAGGGTATAACTCGGCTTTTTATGTGGATTTTATAGTTCAGTTCAATGATGGAACAATTGGCCTTTTCGATACAAAAGCAGGAATTACTGCATCAAATACGGCGGCTAAGGCAAAAGCCGAAGCACTTCAGAAATATATAAAAGATGAGAACGGGAAAGGAAAGAAATTGCGTGGAGGTATTGTTATTCCCGCAGGTACTTCCAGTTTTTCTTGGAGGATAAACGAAAATCCAATATATTCTGATGACTTCGCCAACTTAAGCAATTGGAAATCTTTCATTTTATAATATTCAACTATTAATGCGAAAAATAGTCAGTATATATTCAATCTATCTTTCCATGATATTTTTCTAAACGTGCGCTTTGCGGAAATTTTGGCTCAAAAATAGGTATTGTCAACCTCACACCAAAGGCGCATAAGGTGTTTCCGTTTAGTTTTACATGGACAAATATAACTCGATCATGCCCCTGCAAATCATAATTGTGTTCCTTAATAGCCACGTGGTCATCCCTAACATTCAGGTGAGAGAGTGAAGAAAGGTTTTTGAGCTGGTCTTCATAATTGGGAGGAAGAACATGTGTATCTTCATTCTTGTTATCCTCAGCTACTTCAAACACACACTGAAACATTTTAGATACTTCAAAACCTTTGGTAGTTTTAGAAAACTGCAAGAAATTCAATCTCGATTCTGATATAAGTGAAGATGTTATTTTAATAGTAACCGATAACATCTGCCATTTGGTACGATATATACTGAAAACTCACCATCAGCAATAACAGGACATGTATTATGCTTTCACAAATTATGTACACGTCCCAAACCTCTACGAATGAAAGAAACTTTTAATTATTAATCTATAATGCATAATTATAGTGAAATATAAATGGACATAACCCAATTTATTGAAAAATTCAAGCAAATAGAAATGGAAGGGCCAGTAAAGTCACGGAGGAAAGGCCCTACTGGCGTTGGAATGACCTTGGAATCATTGCTTGGCATAGTTGAGAATAACATAAGCCTGCCTGACCTCGACGGAATTGAGCTAAAAGCGCATAGGGATAGTTCAACAAACATGATTACATTATTTACGTTCAACAGGGGCGCATGGATAATGGACCCATTAGAAGCAGTAAAGAAATATGGCTCTCCTGACAAAAATGGAAGGTTGGGGCTGTATTACACAATGAGCTTTGCTCCAAACAGTGCAGGCCTTTATTTATTTGCAGACTACGATGCAGTTTCTGTCCGGCATGTAGATGGCGATGTTTTGGTAAAGTGGAAATTTGATGACTTGGAAGAACAGTTCAAAAAGAAAATGCCGGCACTGGTCATGGCATATGCAAGGACTGAATACCGTGGAGATGACGAGTATTTCCAGTTCTACAAGGCTGTATTATTAAAGGGAACAACAAAGGGCATACTAAGGGAAAGCATTAAGAATAATATTATATTGATTGATTTAAGGCTCCATGACAAGGGCACAATGGCAAGAAACCATGGCACTGGATTCAGGATACTTGAAAAAAACCTTCCATCAGTGTTTTCTAATGCAGAGGTGATAGCATAATAACTGAGTTAGATGACTGGACATTCAATAAATCCTATACGAGGGAATACACGCATATTTACCATGATTATCCGGCAAGGATGATACCCCAGGTTGCCAGAAAGCTTTTAGGGCTATATGGCACTAATGCTAAAGCAATATTCGATCCATACTGCGGGACAGGAAGCTCATTGGTTGAAGCCATGCTGCTTGGCATAAACGGCATAGGCACGGACCTGAATCCACTGGCACGATTAATTGCAAAGGCAAAAACCAATGCTTATATTGATTACAAAAGTGTAATGCTAGAAATAGAAAATTTTAATGCAAATGCCCCCAAATTAGGGCCTTCAATACCAGATATTAAGAACATGGATTTCTGGTTCATGGAAAATGTATCTGTCAAACTGGGCAAGATAAAGGCTTACATTGATTCAATAAAAGATGAAAATACCAAGCAATTCTTTATGGTGGCATTCAGCGAAACTGTGCGGGAGAGCTCAAACACTAGGAAAAATGAGTTTAAGCTATTCCGGTACAACAAGGATAAGCTTAGCAAATGGAATCCAGATCCATTTGCAATAATCAACATAAAGCTTAACAGGAACCTTAAGGGGCTAATAGAGTTTAAGAAGCAGATGGAAAACCTGAAAGCAATTCCATCTGTAAAAATATACAATTACAATTCTGTGAATGAAATACCAAACGGTGACATACCGGAAGGCTTTGCTGACATAGTTATAACCTCGCCCCCATATGGCGATTCGCATACTACTGTAGCATACGGCCAGTATTCAAGGCTATCATCCGAATGGCTATCATTAATCGGCAACGAAAATATTGACAATAAGCTAATGGGCGGTGGAAAGTCATCCGTTATAGATAACTTCCCTTCCCTGTTGCTGAATGAAGCTATACAAATAATAGAAAAAAGAAATAGGAAGCGTGCAATGGAAGTATCATCATTTTACCATGATCTCCAGATGTCAATGCAAAACGTTGGAAAGATTGTAAAAACCAATGGATACGCCTGCTATGTAGTGGCGAATAGGACTGTAAACTCAGTTATACTTCCCACCTCTGATGCTATAAAGGATATGTTTGAATATTATGGGTTTGCGCATGTCAAAACATATATCAGGAATATACCTAACAAAAGGATGCCATTGGCAAATAGCCCGACCAATATTACGGGGGAGACATCTAGCACTATGCTGAAAGAACACATAGTGGTAATGAAAAAAATGTGATTTAATACATTAATATGGATGGAGTAGAGAGGTTATTGTATTGCATGTTTTTGCAATGTTTAAAAAACGTGGTTATGACTCGTGATATAACATTCAAAAATGTACATGAGAAGATAAAAGTCAATGGAAACAAAATAGGGCTAAACATTATTGTAATGATCCATAAATTGCTAGAGATGAAACCAAAACAATTCTATTTCCAATTGCGTAGTAACCGTTTTTAATTTCCAAAAGAAATCTAATTCCTTATCTATTTTTCTACACAATCAGCCTCATTAGTCTCCATCATTCTTTTGCTCTCCTCTAAGTCACTATACCCATAACCAATTTTCTCCCATTTTTCTTTGAACTCCTCCTTTAAGTAACGCTTCTTATCTAGAAAGTACTTACTGTCTTTGTTCTCTTTCAGATTTTCTTGTACTTCATCTCTCGTTAAAATATAAACAACTGGGGACTTTTACACAAACGTGGCTATTATGTAGAAATCTTCTGCAACGTAGGATTTCCCTTTAAATGGGCCAACAGCCTCTTCATCAGTAAACCCTTTGGTTTGAATCGAATATTCCTTATCGAAAGCTTTGTTGTAGATGATAGCGTCCGCCCCTCTCGCATTACGGGAAGTAAGAAGGACATTCCATCATAATCTTGACAGCTTATAGCTAATATAAAATAATCCTATGTTTCCCGTTCTCTGTTTATTATTGAAAGCTTTTTCTTTCATAATCATAGCAGGATTATTGCATATAAAATAATTCACTTGCACCTAAATTTGGTCAAAAAATGACTTGGTGACTTATGAGGAATTAAGAGGTATACTTGATCCTCATTAAGGTATTAATACATTTTTGCCTAAAAAATATAGGGAATTATAAAATTATATTTTGGGATAGAATGAAGTGGTGATTAGCCAACTGGCAGTGGTAAACATACTATTTTAACTTGTTTTTGGTGGCCACAATGCAAGTGCCTCTGAAAATAAAGATGCAGCCCCTCAAGATTTTGGAATTATGCAAAAACTAATAGGTGAAGGAAAGAGTACAGCCTTTACAGGGCTTGAAAAGGAAATTGAGCAATTCACCAATGAACCAAAGGATAAACTGATGGAGATAATAGACGAACTCGGAGAGGATAGAATAAAATCAATTCCCAGAGGAATAGGTGTCTATAAAAAATATGAAAATATAGGTTGTTCTGCATTTTCACAGATGAGGGAAATTATTACTGGAGACTTAAATTTGAAGGAGAAAAGAATGTTATAACTGATCCAGGCCAGATAGTAGAAATATTATTAAAGGACAAGGAAAAGGACTCATCAGGTGAAACGATAGAGTACAAAGTCCTCATAGATAAATTAAGAAAACTGAAGGAAAATACAACTCATTCAATAGAAAGTGCCAGGGTGAAGAAATCCTCTGCTTCGACTATACTGAATTTCTCAAAGATAGGGAAGGAAATTTACACGAAGATAAGTGAGGAGGATGAAGTACTGGCATTGCAGTTTAGGGCAATAGCTTCCAAGGAAATGCTGGTAAAGTCGTTATATGAATAGATAAGAGACCCTCATTTCATGGATAAGGCAAGAAAACTTATCCTATGACAGTCTAAAAAATCAGATCCAGGACCTCAGAAGGATTATCACTTAAGCGTGTTTGCTGGTGTTTACTAACAAGTTGAGAAAGATGTGATGAAAACAAGAAGAACTCAATATGCAGGTTCAAGGCGAATCAATTATTGGTTTATATAATACCTTTAATTACCTAACTTTTTGCCTATTTTGGGGGATTATAAGAATTTATGAAATTTGGTTGGGTGGTGTTTGGGTATCAATAAACTATCAACCATCCTATGCCTATATATCAACACTGACAGTGGTACATTCTCACTAATTTCTTTTTATTCGTTTACCTTTAAAATATAACATCTTTCCCATTTTTTGATAAATATTCCCTTGCCCCATTCATTCAGTTTTATTCTAAATATTCCAGAAAAGCTAAATAGTTTAATTAATTTCTAAACGTAGGGGAAAGATATAATGGCTGAACAAATGGATATAAATCGCGTCACCCAATGGGCAAATACGGGGTATTTTCCTAAAGATTTTTATGAAATTTTTAATGTTCCTTACCCTACTTACCCGGAAATTTCCCAAGCTATTTCACTGTTACATGAACTTTTAGAGAATTATTCATGGTATTTGGAAAATATTTCTAAAGATAACATAAAGAATAAAACTGAGAGCTACTTTAAACTTTTACTTGCGGATATTTTTGGAGAATTATCAATTGCGGTCAAGTTGGCTGGAGAGGGATATATTAAGTATTCACTACGGGGAATTAGATCAGTCTTAGATATTCTTTTTGCAGGTCTATTTACTGTTTCATCATGGAATCTAGAGGATATAAAAAATAAAGATAGCATAAATCCATTTGCTAATGCCTTTATTTCTGGATATTGGGGCAAATTGACACCTTTAAGCATAGACAATTTAGTTCTTTCAATATTAGATTCTAGAATAGATGGGAAACCTGTTAAAAGTTCTTTGCAAGCGCTATCTGAGAAATTTTATCCGGAAATAGTCTCGGAGTTGGGTTTGGACAAAGCTATAGTACGAAAAAAGGGGAAAAAAAAGAAAGAGAAACAAATAAAACATTTATTGGAAAACTCTCTTGATATATTTTTTATGAACACTATGAATTATATTGATGATAAGGGATTGTCATACATTAAAAAACTGACCTTGAGCAATACTGAATACTTCTATCTAATGTTACTGAGTAATGATCAGTTTTCTTTGAGAGCTTGCAAGAATCATGAAGACGAACTGTTGAAAAGTTTAAAAAAGAGATTTGGCATTACTGAGAATTCATCTGACGAGGCAATACAAAACATTATGTCATTGATGTTCACTGGTCCCGAATTTGATGATGAAACGGGAGCCGGTATATGTGATTATTGTGATAATAAAGCAACTATTTACGGATTGATTTCAAGACCTGACACTAAGTCAATGTCTAACTTGATAAAATTTCAATTACAAAAGGATGAACTGGAGAGCATCAATTCGTGTGTTATAAATTCATTCTCACAAATGGGAAAGCAGGTAGATGATTATTTTGGAAAGATAATTTACTCGGAAATATATTCAAAACTTAATGACTATGCTCATTCAAACATTGTAAGGGAACCTTCCATTTCCGAATGGTTTGAGAACTTCTTCTTGCCCACATCCATTGTATTACAATGTATATTAGGGAGGCCATTGTGGGGAGATACCCAAAATTGATTGATAACGTCTATAAAGTTTAATTAAATTCCAAAATATTATTTTATAGCTATTATTATTCATTCTCCCGCACGTAATATTCTAGATTGCATATATACGGTATAAATTTCCGCAAACTCCGTATTTTAAAAATGAAAGGATATGAGAGATAATGTTACTTAATTATCGCCCTATGATCCTTTCTGCATATTAGCTCTGTGCCATTCGAGAAATTCTCTTGATTGCTTTAAATCTCTTTCTATGCTTGTACTTTCAAGCTCTTTAATTTCTCTCTGCAGTTTTCCGCTTCTGTATTTTTAGGCAAAAATGCCTTGAATAGATTTCATATAATTATTATACAATTTTAGAGAGATAATTATTTTTTATCATATTATTTCTTATAGAAAATAATTTGCAATAATCTAAATGCCGGATTTCCTGTGGTTTTAGACTCTTTTTTAGATTTTTCTATCAACTCCTTTATTTGTTTAGTATAGTCTTCATTAACAACTAATTCCAGCTTTTCGCAATCCTCGAGTTCGTTTAAAATACGGTCACTAACATTAGGAGCCCATAGCATGAAATGTGCTTGGTTAAATTTATCCTTGAGATTTGTATTGTAGTATTCCTGTTGCACTTCAAATTTATCTTTTATTTTTTGAATAGTATGTTCGGTACCCTTTCCATACGATAATCCCTCAATGTGAGTTGCCACTTCACATAAATATACTTCATTGTTCGTAAAATTAAATCCAATTACGTCTAATTCATTCTGGCCCCTTCTTCCCCCGCCCTGTTGTCTCTCGTTATAATCAACAATATCACACTTTTTAATTTCTTTGAGATATGCACCCACAAGATATTCACCTATTTCAGTCATTTTAGCTCACTTAATTATCTTAATACTTATTCGTATTTAATAATAAGGTAAGCAATAACTTTCATACCCAAAATAATCCGGTGGTGTGCATAATTCGTTGCACAAAACATGTCATCTTGGGGCGCAAGGGAACATTCTGGGCGCCTCGTATTCTTCATTCATAATGTGTCTAATTGCATTCATGTACTCAAATCTGATTTTTCTGGGACTCGAAATTCCCGGAATATTTAACAGTATACAGAACCTAATAGAAATAGTATTCGACATTACTTTGGTTATTTTTACTGTAGTTTCGTTTGTTATATTTATTAAATTGAAAGGTAAAGCTGTTAGCATAAATACCTATTTACGGATAAGGACCGTCAATTTTTCGTATCAACACATAAAAGAAGGGAATATGGTAGCAGGCAGTTCGTTATTGGAGAAGCTAAGGTACTACGGTTAAACACACTAGATTTATTGCCGGGTTTCTTGCACTAAATCTATATCAGACTTCTATGCAAAGTTACCTGCTACATCAAATTCTTTCCAATTACCAGTGTAGCAACATAGGCGGATAAAAGTAAATCAAATCCCTGTATAGTCCAGCATAACTTGTCCCTTGTTAATACATCCTCAAACTTATTATTATAATATATATATGATATTTATGTTCGGTAACGTAACCTATTACAAAAAAACTAAAAGTTAAGGATTAATTTTATAGTAATGATTCTGTTTGCCAAATTCTAACTTTTATTTTAATTCTGTGCATCAGATTCTTTTTCGTTTAAATCTTTATAATCTTCTTCATTATCATTATCTTCATCTGCAGAATTATCCTCCGCGGTTATGTGTTTTTTAAAATAGATTTCTTTGTATTCATCAAAATGTTCGGCATTATCAACAAGTTGTTTCTTATATTCTACATATGTACCATCAATTAGGCTATTCCTTATTTCCTTCCCTGTAATAAACGGTACAACTTCTCCGTCAGAATTTAAAATTGCCTGATAACCTTTCATGTTTATTGCTGCAAATTCTAATAAAAGCGTTTTATTGAGTTTTCTTGACTTAAACATGCCACCCGATATTTTATTTAATTCTTTTGACTTTTTATGTTCGGCCCTCGACATCCTGAATAAAACGCGTGGATCAGATTGAGAAAAATATTTTTTTTTCTCTTTTTCAGTAATAACAGATTTGAAATCATCCAGTAAAGAAGATATATCATGGTACTTATTTTGTCTGAATTATTTGCTAGCTATATCCATCGATTTTTTTATCCATTTTTTGTCAAGTTTTATAAGAGGGGCTGATTTTTTATCGATTTTATTCTCCAGGTGGGATCTGGATAAAAAGCTGGCCCAGCATGCAACATCTGTCCTGTAACATATTTGTCTTGTCTCTTTGCGAATAGGCCCACTATCATATGTGTCCGTTCTCACAAAACCAAAATCATTATCAAATCCCCTCGCTTTATTAACCTTATAATTCCTAATATAATCTAGCGATGACTTTGTAACTATATTGTGTGCGATTCTATAGTTCATACCTAAAGTAGGTACGTTCATATAACCGCCATTTAAAATCACATTATTAAAATACTTATCGTCATGTTCAGTAGCAAATCGTATGAAGGTCTCTTTTACTCTGGCATTATAATTATCTATTAAAGGACTTAATTTACTCCAAACTTTATCCTTTTTTTTATTTAATTTTATAATATCTTTATCTGCATCCATAAGCTTATAAATTACTTCCAGGTCCTCAGTCTTTATCAAATGATTGTCAACTTCAACCATATAAAATATATACAGTTATTATATAAATACTCATAAGAAACAATCTTTTTTTATCTTTTTACACTGTAGAGCTTACATTTGGTACCTCGTCAATGCCTGCAATTTATGGTGTTTTTAGAAATTAGGAGAAGAATTATTTTCCTTGTATTAATGGTGATATAATAAAAACTCTAGAATAGCCTAAATTGATTTTCTCTGGTGTTTGAGCTTTCCCTTACGTTTTCGGTGAATTCCACCATAAAGAATTCCATGGAATTTCCATATCCTATTGAATCGAATCACTCCTTACCTTGCCGGGTTTGACAGATTATAAAAATGTCACTATAACAAGCTTTGGTGCATTATTTAGGGGGTAGACAAGTTGCTGGATGCATGTCATCTAAGCAGTCACCTTGAATCTTATTATGGAAATAAATATTAATAGTTCTTCGTACTGGGTTATTTGTTATGGACAATTCAGAAGCGAAATTAGCTATTTTGATAGATGCCGATAATACTCCGTACAATTCAATTGGAGAGATACTAGATTACTCACACAAATTCGGGAATATAATAATTAAAAGGGCCTATGGAGATTGGAGCGCTATTGCCCTCAAAAACTGGAATGGGATATTCAAGGAATATGCCATAAAGCCTATACAGCAATTTCAGTATACTAAGGGAAAGAATTCTACCGACATAGCCATGGTAATTGATGCAATGGACATATTGCACTCAAAGTTTGTAGAGGCATTTATTCTAGTTACCAGTGATAGTGATTTCACAGGACTAGCAATTAGAATAAGGGAAGATGGTATAAAAGTAATAGGAATTGGGAGGAAAACTGCCCCACCCTCATTCGTTAAAGGGTGTGGAGAGTTTATTTTCATCGAGAACCTCATATCAGAACCCAAAGAGTCCGATAGAAAAGTGTTGACAGTTGAAACTGCCCCAAACACCGAAGACGACATCACCAAAGGTGAAGAGCTCCTTCGTAAAGCGGTTATGAACACTGCAGATGAAAACGGTGTGGTGTTTGGGTCAAACCTTGGTCAAATGCTTTCGAAACTGGACCCATCGTTCTCACCGAAGAATTTTGGCTGCAAGAACCTTTCAAAATTCATAGAACTTTATCCTTCGA
>JAKAAK010000221.1 GCA_021797025.1 Thermoplasmata archaeon | reverse complement strand
CTGATGTAAAAGTAGTTCGCCTGATCATCGCTAATACTTCATTTATCTGGTTCGATGTCGGCCCTGCGTTCAATGCACTTCTTATTTTTGTTCGCAGCCTTGCAATTTTATCAGAATTCCCTGATTTACCGGCCACCTCTAACATTTCCTGCCATTGTTTCAGATACTCATTATGCGCCTGAGTTTTTATGATTTCTTCGCCACGCTCAAATATTTGCTCATTAAAATAATAAATATTTTCTCTATCCGTTCCAATTTCTGGGATTGTTTTAAATTTAAATTTTGAAGTCAATGCTTCAACAATATGTATAGCACCAGGAAAATAAAGTTCATTGTAATTTTCAACCTCAGCATCTTGATTTGTTTTGAAATGCTTTAAAATTCTTGTTTTTTCCTGATTTGTTAAGAAATTCCATGCTGAGCTCTCTGAGAGATATTGTGCAATGAGCTCCTTTCTTAATCCTATTGTTTCCGCATTTTCAGCTGTTTTAACAAGGGCCCTGGCATCATCCATTCCATAAAAATACGATCCGTTCTGATTGTAATTAGAAAGTTCTGTGTGATCATTATAAAAATTAGAATATGCTGGATCCTGATTATTCAAAATATTTTGTATTTCACTGTCGGGATTACTCATTTCTTAACACCTCTAACCAGAGTATCTCACATTTCAAGAAAATCCGGTCCATAGCTATGTTTTTGATTATTTCCTTACCGGTTATGATGATTTTTTCTTGAATATTAACAGAAGAAATTTCATTGTCGATTAATTTCACCTCAATTGTGTTTCTAATAATTCCCTTCACAAAAGAATCAATAGAGTAACGTAGTGGAGTTTTGTGTTTATCATCTGATAAAATTTGTATATTATAATGAGACGATTGGGTTACAGTTTTTTTAATTCCATTTTTCATTTGCTCACCTCATTTCGAGCTTCTTCCATCTCGTTTAACCTCAGCCATGTACACAATTTTCCGATAAACTCGTTACTGTCCAAAATTTCTCTTTCAGTTAGAATTAAAGTTTTTACAGGATCGTTAAAATTTATAGCTTTATTCTTCAATGGTCCGATGTCTACATTAGTCATTTATGGGACCTCATTTTTAGCAGATTTTCCGGTATAAAATTCAGAAAGGGCGAATAATAAGGGTATTTAATATTGTTTAAATAGTCGAGAGAAATGGAATAGTGATATGATTCTATGTCTTCGTAGAAAATGTATTCTATTTTTTTCATTTTAACTTTTCACCTCCTTAGGATAATTTGCCTGCAATCTAGCTGATTCAACTATTAATGCACTGGCTTTCATATTTCCATTTTTCCATTCTTTTAGATATTCTATATTGAAACATACCAATACAGTATAATTCCTTAAATCTGTTTTATATCTGATTGTCATATTATACCCCATTTAAATTTCAAATACAATTGTAAGTTTATACATACATTTGTAATCTACTATTGATATTTAATATTTATATTTATAGTTTTTGTAATTACAAAAATATATATTTGCTTTTTATCATATTATTTATCAGTTTTATAATACAAAATGTTTACATATACGATCTGAATATTGGAATATGGAAAACAATAGACAAGTACTGTCCGTAAGAATATTACAGGATTATTCTGTACGGCTGAAAACCTGGGCTATAATTGGTAATATACACAATACAATTTCTTTAGAATACGATGAAAACGACATAGTTTCTTATGCAATATGCAGGTACAATGTAATGAGTTCTTCCTTGTATATGGATTTTGTTTCTGCATCAAATAGCACCAGTATCAGTGGATATTCCCCTAGCAGGCAGTTCAATATCCCGGAAAAAGAAGAAAGCCATACAATACCTAGGACTTTTAGATTATCACCTGATGCAGAGAGTCAATTTAACAGTATTATAATTGATTTAGGCAACCCCAGAAAAATCACGGTATTCAAGGACATAGTAAAAAATGTAGTCTTAAACAATGATGAATTTATAAGATTTATAATTAAAAATTATTTAATAAGTGTTTTTGCAGATGTTTCCATTTCATATTTGAATGGAAAATTTACATCTAAGGACTTTAAAGATTTTGTGCTGAATAATAGGGGAATGAATAATACAACAAAAATGGACAAAAACATGATTTTCAAGCTAATAAAAAGAATTGAAGAGATGAGTTCTTATGGAAAACTCATTGAAGAAATCAAAAATTCAGAGACAATAGACAGACGTAGAACTGAAGAATGGGTAAGGGAGAATTTGTCAAAAATGGACAGTCATGATTATGTTCCTTATTCTGAGGTCCAAATAAAACGCTGCTTATTTAATTTCTATAACATTGGCAGTTCATTTCCAACTGTTTTGGAATTATTTGCTATGTATTCATCTCTAGTTGAATGGGAAGATGTCTTTCCAAATGCCTATAAAATCTATCCCTGGCTTTTTAAAAAAATCATTATTGATAGAATCATCACCATTGAGGAAAGCAATAAAAAGATGATTGATAAGAATTACCAAAAATTTAAGGAAATACTGTTTAATGAGGCTGAGAACTTAAAGAATCTAGTACATTAGTGATGTAAATAAAGTTACAGTAGTATAAATCTGCTAGTTCTGGCTTCGAGTCTATATTGTGTATTATAAAATTTAGTACTACGAAGGTTCTTTCTGTTCTAGTGTATAATATTGTAGCTATAAAAAATGAAATTTTAGAAATTACTAGTCTTTATTATTATATTTCTTGTCCCGTTTATAACTATCGCTGCCTGATTTGAACCTTTCATCTACCATTCTGACTTTGTCTTCCTGAAAGTCGTAAGGGATGACCTTAATACCCTGATTTTCAAACTCGTTTCTGTATCTTAGATCAGGGGTTAGCAAAAAGGTTCCACGAAAAGTTGAATTTTTATGATCGCTATCTCCGTAATGTGCTGATCTTAATTCAGAAGGTTCGGGATAAGAATGTTCTCTTCCTATGGAATTTTCACTTTTTAATTCTCTTAATGTGTCAACCAGTGATGGTACGTAGGGACTAGTTTTAATAAAGGCATAGTAGTTCCATGTAAAGCATTCTTCAGAATCCCCTCCAAACTGCTGATAAAATAAATCATCATGCAGGTTTTGAAGCCTGTATCCCATTTGTTCTGCTCTTTCGAGAGCCTTATTAAAAAAGGTGCTATAAGCCTCCTGTTCAGAACTTTCTTTAATTAAATTTGAAACCTCCGAATTAGAAATAGTTAATACGTTCACTACCCTTTCCCCACTATAAATATCACCAGTAATATTATTACATGTCGGGCATGTTAAATAATATCTTATACCATTGTCCTTATTATCGTACTCTATTACGGGATTATGTGAATAATGTGTAGTAATTTCCATTATTACATCAGGATATACTCTATGGAATTCCTCGCCGGCATTAACTTTATATGTTTGGTTCAATAAAAGCCTAAGCCTGTATCCGTCTAAATCTACTATGTCATAGGGTGTCTTAACAGGCCAGCTTCCGAATATAGTTTTTATATATTTTTCAGGATTGTTTATAACATCCGCCAGCATTTCATTATTTATTTCTTCATAAGCCCCGTTGCTATTAAACGTGTATCCACTATTTTTCACCATCTTACCGCCGCCTTAAAATTTTTTATTTATGGAATGACTGGAGTCACAGTATTCCGAAAAGTTATTGTCGTAACATATATACATGTTTTGGCAAAACTAATATTAGAAATTTTAGACTGTTTTAATCATCCTTCAGAGTTATGTTTAAGGCGGCAACCGTACAACTGCCTTGTCTCCCCTGGGATATATCTGAACCAGTTCCCATCCCCTGTTAAGGTATGATTCCAGTTCCCCTTCCGGTATGGTCTTATGCCGGTTCCCATTATTAAGAATATCTGCCTTCTTGTCTCTGAATATTTCTCTTAACTTATCCTGGAGATCGTTTATATCCAGGTCCATGAGCGCTTCTTTCTCCTTCTCCGAAAGCTTTGTGCCATACGCAGTTTCAAGTATCATTATTGCGGTTTCCCTCATGGTGCTCGATGTTATCTTTGCAACATCATCTTCGTTCATGCCATGGCTTTCCGTTTCAAAAAATTTGGTTACCCTGACATATGATGACCTCATCTCTTCAATCATGTCCGGTGGTAGTCTTTTATTGGTGGAATACCTGGCCTCTATGTCTCCCTTGTGCCCCATGAAGAACATTCTCCATGGATGGGAAATCAGTCCCTTGTTTTCAGCATTGTCAAGGGCAGTTGCGAAATACGCCCTTAGGACATAGGGCCTCCACGAATATTCTGAATTATTTATTGCCTTCCTTATATCTCTTGTTGCCAGCTGGGTTCTGATAAATTTATGAGTGATTCTTCCCTGGGAATCAAGCTTGAACAGAGGAGTCTCGGGGGTAAGCACTTCACCATCGTTAATTCTTGATTCAATGTATTCCTTCAGGTACGTAACACCTTCAGCCCCGAGAAATGAAAAATAAGAGTTGTTTGCCTTGCTCAGGGTATACCTGACTGTGACCATTGTAGGTATTTTCTCAAATTCCACTTTCCCATTATCTATCCTCATTTCCGGAAAATCTGACATCTTTAATCCGTCAGTACCCTCAGCATTTCCCAGGGTTTCTGGCCTGAGCCCTGAAAAAGCTAGCAGGGATATTGCTACTCTTGCACGTGGAGATCCGTTTCTAAGAATCTTCGCAAGTTCTGTTTTCTCCGGGATCCTTTCACCTTCAACCCTGGGGGACCTGTTCTCATAAGCAATGTTCACCCCGAATTTGAAGTCCATCCCATTGAATCCCAGCCAGGAACGCAGAACCTTCTTATAACGGGAAATATATGATCCAGCCTTGCCTTCTCGCTCCATTTTCCTGACAAAATCCATGAAATCGTTCCTGAGTTTGCCGCTCTTGGCATCATCCACTATGGAATATGGCGAGGATCCTGTTAGCTCACAGTAATATCCCAATCCCCGGAGGTAAACTGTAGCTGTCAGATACGATTTAGCCCTTAAATTGTCAAACCATCTGGATATATTCGGGTCCTCCAGCATTTTGTTGTATTTCCCCTCAAAAGTCATAGATATAGAATAGCCTGCTTGATATTAAATTTTATGGTATTCGCTTATGAACATCCATGGGTCTGTCCGGATTTGGACCGGAGTCTCCAACTCCCGAAGCTGGAAGG
>JAKAAK010000220.1 GCA_021797025.1 Thermoplasmata archaeon | reverse complement strand
ATGGGTCTGTCCGGATTTGGACCGGAGTCTCCAACTCCCGAAGCTGGAAGGATGCCAGGCTACCCCACAAACCCTAGGCTCTTAATTGATTTACTGTATAAAAAGTTATTTTTTAATTTCTTCCCTGATGAATTTAGCTACAGAGACAGACTCTGCATCGCCCAAAGTTTCAAGGTTTATTGCTATATTTTCCATATCCTCCGGACGATTCTGGCTTAGCTTGAATTTTGCATTAATCTTTGAAACTTCAATTTTGAATCCTACAATCTGGAGCACCATTTTACTGTAGTATTCCCTTTTATCATTTCCTTCATCCGCCCATTTTTTATCATAAAATCTGGACATTTCCTGTAAAAATTTTCTTGTTTCATTTTCATCCATTAATTCAAGCTTCCCATCCATTCTTACAGTCATGTAATCCCATGTTGGCACTGAATCCTTATCCTTATAATATAATGGTGATATATAATGATGGGGGCCTGTGAATAAAACAGTGACGTTTTCATCCTTAGACCGGTACCACTGCATATTTGCCCTTGCCATATGGCCTTTCAGTATAAATTTTTCATTCTCGGTATCAAGCATCAGAGGAATCTGGGTGTTATATATTTCGTTATTATAGATGCTCAGTAAAATTCCGAAATTATTATCTTCAACAAATTTCATAATCTTTTTCAGATCATCTATTTTGAATTCACGGGGGATATACATGTAAATAAATTCGATCTCTCTATAAAAATATTTGCAGCAGTAATTTCATAACATAGTATCATTTAACAGAACTCTTGAAAAATAATATTATATAATGTATTCATTACAGGTTATGGAGACTTTTCCTTTTTACACCATGAGCGATTTTGACTTCAATGGCAAGATAGTTTACCTCAGAATAGATATAAATTCCCCGATTAACCCTATTAATGGGGAAATACTGGATGATACCAGATTCAGGCACCATATACAGACAATAAATGAATTGAAGAGTTCAAAGCTGGTTATTGTAGCCCATCAGGGAAGGCCCGGTGACAGTGATTTTGTCAGTTTGAGGAACCATGCAAGACATCTGGAAAAGTTGATAGGCAGGAATGTAACGTTTGTGGACTCGCTTTTCGGGTCTGCTGCCACAGATAAAATCAGGCAGATGAAATCCGGAGAAATTATAATGCTCGAAAATTCGAGGTTTTATAGCGAAGAAATGATGCTAAAAGATGAAGAGGATACTTTTCCAAATACGCATATTGTAAAGACCCTTTCACAGTTTTTTGATTATTATATAATTGATGCATTTGCTGCAATACACAGGGCACAGACTACCCTGACAGGATTCAGGAATGCAGGACCGAATATAGCCGGCAGGCTCATGGAAAATGAAGTGAATAACATAGAAATGTTCAAGCAGAGTGATGAACACCCCAAAATTGCCATACTGGGCGGATCAAAAATAACCGATGCAATCCAGGTTGCAGGACCATTCCTGGAAAAGCACATAGTTGATGAGATAATAGTCGGGGGAGTAGTTGCCAATGTATTTCTCTGGGCTTCCGGTATAGATATCGGTTCAAGAAACAGGGAATTTATTGTTAAACACAATAAAAATCATGAAAAACTCATAAATGAATGCAGGAGAATCTTATCCAGGCATCCTGAAAAGATACACATGCCCATTGATTTTGTTCTCAATCCATCACAGATCAGGGTAAATGCAGGAGATAAGATTCCTGATAAGGATTTGATCGCGGATATAGGCATAGAGTCTGTTGTTAAGTTTAGAAAAATCATTGAAAATGCAAAAAATATATTTCTGAACGGTCCCATGGGCATGTATGAAATCAATGAATATTCACTGGGTACCAGGGAACTTTTTAATGATGTTGCCCAGGCAAATGCACTCAAAATTGTTGGAGGTGGACATACCATAAATGCGATTGACGAATTTTCCCTTGGATCTTCAATGGGGTATATATCGACAGGAGGGGGTGCCCTGATAAATTATTTATCCGGTGAATCTATACCAGTTATAGAATCGCTCATAAAAAATAAGGCGGTATTTGGGGGTAATTAAATGGCAGGAGAAAATGAATTGATGGAGCAAATAGAATATTTGAAAAATTTAATAGAAAACATAGATTCCAGATTAAATCTTTTACTGAAAACACTTGATGAATCTGCGGACACACTTGCACTTTTGAAGGATAATGAATATAAAAATTCCCAGGATATTAAAATATCCATAGGATCTGGCCTGTTTTCAAAAGCTACACTGGATACACAAAAAATTGTTGTCCCCATAGGTTCCAGCATATATGTGGAGGAAGACCGGGAAAAAACTGTTCAGAGAATGGAAGAAAATATTAAAAGCATGCAAGATACATACAACAATCTAGTTAAACAGAAGCAGACAGCGCAGAATAATTATGATGCATTGATGTATTCTATACAGAGATCACAGGAAGGAAGCAATTAATGTTTGATAAACTGAAGAAAAAATTTTCAGAAGTGTTTTCCGGCCACGGGGATAAGGAGTTGCAGGAAGATAAACCGGTAACTGAAGGAAAAACTGTAGAACAGGGAAAAATAATAAGAAGAATTGATCTTGAAGATACTATACAGGAAACGCTTCTGGAATCCGATGTCAGTTTTGATGCGACAGAGGATATTATAGGGCAGCTGAAAACCCGCCTGGGAAAAATAAAAAGAAAAGTGGATTATTCAACAGTGCAGAATGAATTAAAAAATGTTATAAGGGATGTAATCACAAAAAACAATTTAAATTCCATAAATCTCCTGGATGTTGACAAAAAACCCTATGTAATTCTATTTTTAGGTATAAACGGGACCGGCAAAACCACCACAATCGGTAAACTGGCCTTTTATCTTAAAAATAATGGTAAAAGTGTGGTTCTTTCTGCCTCAGATACATTCAGGGCAGGAGCTATAGATCAGATTAACATACTGGCTGACAGGGTGGGTGTCGAACTGATCAAGCATGACTTCAGAAGCGATCCTGCATCCGTGGCATTCGATGCAATAGATCACGCAAGGGCAAGAAAGATGGATTTTGTACTGATAGATTCAGCCGGAAGGATGCAGACCAATAAAAATCTCCTGGATGAGATGAAAAAAATAAAGCGTGTTGCCAAACCAGATATGACCCTCCTGGTACTGGATGCCATGATAGGCCAGGATGTTATCGAGCAGGCAACCACATTTTCTAAAGAAATAAATTATGATGGTATAATTGTTACAAAGCTTGATACCGATGCAAAAGGCGGATCTATAATAAGCATATCAGCAGGAATAAAGAAACCCATACTCTTTGTAGGTATAGGCCAGGAAATGGAAGATTTGATACCCTTCGATGTGGATTGGTATCTGAATAAGATATTCTCATCTTAACAGATTCATAACAGAGGATATGGTTTTGTAATCCATCTCGGTTTTTATCAGGGGGATATTTTCAATTTCAGATAATTTTATTGCCAGTTCGTCTACATTCCCCGGTTTTATGTATACCACTGCTGCGGGCTTGAGTGGGTGAGCTCTGATTGCAATCATGGGGCTTCTACCGTATGAGACGTCCGTTATGAAAATAATCCTCTGGCTGGACCAGCCATATAATTTGCTGTATTCTGCATATGAGAATTTTAGAATGGCTTTTATTCCATCGATCATTGTATATCCACGGATATTTCTCTTTAAATCAGCCTTTGAACAGGCAGTTCCGCGTATTTTGGTCATTATATACCTCAATTCAATGTCATGATCGTAATCCTTTATATCCAGGAGTGCGTCAGATGGTATTCCACTATTATATCTCCTCAACAGTGTACCTCCCCGGGATTCGTCTATTTTTATCAGGGCATCAACTATTTTTCTGATTGAATTGGCACCAGGCGATTTGCGCCTGCCAGATTCATAATCACTAATTACCGACGGTGATACCTCCATAAATTTTGATAATTCCATCTGGGAGATGCCGAATTCCTCCCTCCATTTTTTTATTGTGATTCCGGGAGTATCAGATATTGTTATCTCTCCAGCAATTTTTTCGCTGATATCCATATTGGATAATGGTACTGTGGAATAAAAATATATCTATTCGATTATATTAGAATTAAACTTCACTATTTAATGAAATGATTGTACTTACTGGAAAAGTATCCGAGAAAAATTCCCCACACACCACCATAAAATATGTGCATTGTATAATAGAAAAATGTTGATGGAATATAGTATTTTTCATAAACATAAAGATGAAGCAGGAATATATTAACAGGAAGGCTGAAAACCAGTAAAATTAAAAATCCTGCAAGTATTCCTATACCGAGGCCAGATATGGTAGATGTTATTTTCAGATGCGGAATATAAAAAGAGATAAGCGCTGCAAAAAATCCAACCACGGTACCCACCAGAAAATGAAGGAGTAGACCATACAGTTCTCCGTAGATGCCGGCAATATTCAGCAACCTTATGCCTATTGCTGTAAACTGGTATCCCGGCGAAAGGGATGATGCAGCGTCATATGAATAAAACATAATTGCCTCGAATATGGCTGAAATGAATCCGGATAATAATCCGAAAGAGGCATATCTTTTAAGGTTCATAATGTAACATTACGGCACATTACAAATATGTTGCCAATTCCTCTTGCGCTAATTACACGGAAATGCAATATATTAAAATAATAATTAGTAAATATACCGGAATGGAATGTGAAACAATTAACTGGCTCAATGTGCACCATGGCAAATACGAATTAAGCCATAGTGGAATGTCAAATGTTTTCGACCTGAAAGAATTTTTAAATGAAAGTAGCCCGAAAACGGATAAGGATTTAAAGGAAGAAATAGCCACCCTCCATGGCTGTAATTATAAACAGGTAGTGATTACCCATGGTGCAACTGAGGCTTTTTCTATGGTTCTGTTTCATCTTTTGAATAAATACAGATCATTCACGGTCAACAGGCCGGAATATGAAATGATATACAAAACACCTGAAATACTGGGATTCAAAAATGGAGAGGAAGTATTCACAGCCAGTAATCCCAATAATCCCACAGGTACAATGGTAGAATTTCCAGTAAATTATTCATCACTGGTGGTAGATGAAACCTTCATGGAATTCGTGGATAGCCTTGACAGGTACAAATACGATAATGGTTTTATAGTGAATACCTTTACAAAGGTTTTCGGTGG
>JAKAAK010000021.1 GCA_021797025.1 Thermoplasmata archaeon | reverse complement strand
ATGTTGCATTGAAGGATGTAATAAAGCATAACAGGGATGATGAAAAGGAGCATTTCTCACTTCTGCTTGAATACCTCAGAAGAAACGATCCTGAACTTGACAGGGAATTAAAAGAAATACTATTCTCGAAAAAAGAATTGAAAGAACTTGGAGATTGAATATTTTAGATAATCTTTTTATTTTTTATCTGCATTGAAGTCTGGTTATGTATCAAAACAAAATTTCTGGTTCAATCGTTATTGTAGACGGGAGCAACGTTGCAATGTATGGCATGAGCAAATCAGGAAAAAAAAGAGCCTTACTGGAAAATATCCTGTCAGTGATAAATAAACTTAAGGAATTCAAAGCATCTGAAATAATAACAATATGTGATGCGAATATAAGGTATAATATTGATGAAAAAGAAAAACTCGATCGCATGATTGACAATAAATCCATAATCCTGGCACCATCAGGTATACGTGCTGACATGTTCATACTGGATTATGCTAGGGAGAAGAACTGTCTGATAGTTTCCAATGATAAGTTCAGGGATTACAGGAATGATAAATGGATCCATGATAACATTGATAGCATAACTATAGGTTTCATCTTTGTTGGAAAGGACGTACTGCTCGAGCCCGTTAATCAGAAAAGCATGACTGCTAATTCAAAATCATCGGATAAAACCAAAAAATGGTGGCATTTATTCCGAAAAAAACAATAAACTGCAATACAAAATCATTATAACGCATCCCGGCATAATTATATATAGATTATTTTAATACTCCTCTGGAGATAACCTCGTGAATACACTATAAAGGATGTAATAAAAATAACCATTATGATCGGGGGTATTTTCACCATAACGAGGTGAATCATAATGGAGGCAGAAATAAAAAATGAAAATGTATCAAATTCCGTTCTTGAGGCTGATGGAATTTACTTTTCATATGACAACGGCTACGATGTATTCGAAAATATCAACATAAGAGCCGATTCAGGCAAATTTATTGCAATAATAGGGCCTTCAGGAATAGGCAAATCAACACTTCTGAGAATAATTGGAGGCTTTTTGAAACCCGATAAGGGTATAGTAAAACTCATGGGAAAAACCCTCCACGAACCTACTCCGGAGGTTGCACTCATACATCAATCGATAGTTACATTTCCATGGATGGATGCCCAGGAAAATGTCATGCTGTCAATGAAGGCAAAGGACATGTCCAGGGATGAGATGGAATCCAAGGCAAAGGAAGCACTTTCCAGAGTCGGGCTGGACGGGTTCGAAGACCTTTATCCCAAGGAAATGAGCGGTGGAATGAGGCAGAGAGTAGCAATTGCAAGGGCCTTTGCCGCAGATCCTTATGTTTTCTTAATGGATGAGCCATTTGCCCATCTTGATGAACTTACTGCGGAGGGATTGAGGCAGGATATATACAACATCCTCTTCAGCGGAGAAACTCCTTTAAAATCCGTGATAATGGTTTCGCATAATCTTACAGAAGTACTTGAACTGGCTGATGAGATATATATACTGAATAATATTCCTGCAACTGTTGTGGGCAAAGTAGAGGTTACCATGCCCAGGCCGAGGAATCCCAGAAGCGACAATTTTAATGCAAATCTTGATGCACTCTACAGTTATCTGACACCACCGAGGAAGAAGAAATGAGGAATGTTTATGGCAGCAATAATACTTATAACACTGGCCGTATTGGCTACGGTGGCCCGGGTAATCGGGCTGATAATACTATCCATAATAGCAGGGTGGTTCCTGGCATATGCTTCCATAAAATCAAAATTCTTCGAGAATATTTACATTATTCTTATTGAAATATTTGAATCTGTGCCGGTTATTACATTCTTTCCCATAGTTCTGATAATATTCATAACCCGAATAGGGGGGCCACTGGGGGTCGAACTGGCAGCTGATTTCCTGGTATTTACTGCTGTGGTATGGAACATATGGATGGGTGAATACCAGGCTTTCAAGACAGTTCCCCGGGAAATGGTAGAGGTCGTTGAAAATTCAAGGTTCGGGCTATTTGCAAAACTGAGGTATCTTTATATCCCATTCTCAGTACCACGTATTACCGCAAATCTGTTCCCCAGCATTTCCGATGGATTCTTCTATATTACCGTAAGTGAAGTTTTCGAAGTTGGTGTCCATACATACCAGACATTCGGAATCGGATCCGTTCTGGATACTTTTGTTGCGGATGGCCAGCTATTCAACATAGAAATGGCATTGCTTATAATGGGAATTGCAATAGTTGCAATCATAGTGGTTCTCCGGGAATTCAGCAAATATGCTGTTGGCAGATATACCTTAGATACGGATGCTCCTGTCATGAAACGGGGAAGGCTGAATATAAGGGAAACTGCAAGGGTATTTGCAGTTCTTTCAAAAAATCCCCTGACAAGGCTTGCAAGGTATTATAAATACAGGGAGGCTGATAAGCATGAGGAAACCTATGAAAAAAAGGAAAAGAAGCGGAAAATATATAAATACATATATGCTGCAATAGGTATAATCATCCTTGCTGCGGTTCTTTACGGAGCAGTATCGCTTATTACATCTGTAAAATTGAGCGAATGGGGGGTACTGATAGGCAAGACCCCTTCACTTCTTACCGGACTGGGCTACGATTATATTCGGGTCGGGACAATACTAGTGATATCCATGGCTATTGCCATATTCCTCGGATACTATCTTGCAGTGAACAGGAGGGCAGAAAAATACTGGATTCCAATTATCCAATCATTGAGCGCCTACCCGGCACCCATATATTTTCCATTCCTCTTCATACTTACAGAGCCTTTCATTTTTGGGATATTCGGTGTATTCACCAACGAACTTTATGTACTGTCTTTGGGATTCATAAGTACATTCTATTATGTATTCTATTCTTTCTGGATGGGGGTAAAGGCAATGCCATCAGAATACTGGGAGGTCACCAGGAATCTGAAGTTAGGCTATTTCAAGAAGATGAGGAAGGTTGTTATACCATCAACATTTCCCTATCTGATAAGTGGAATATCATCTACAATAAACAGTGCGTGGGGAGGTCTAATGATAGGTGAATACTGGCCGGATATATACGGCACCCATTCATTGACGGTGCATGCAGGCCTGATGAAAACCATAGATATAGCGACGGCCACAGGTGATATAGCTCTTGCAGCCTGGGGTTCGCTTATATTCGGGATAATCGTTGCCGTATACTCGGTGCTGTTCACCAGAAAGATGATGGACCTTGCGCAGAAGAAATATGTGGCAGAAGAAGGTGTATACTCGGCATAGAACTTTAGTGGTATCTAATATCCGATTTGTATTATCCATAAAATAACATTAATATTATTAATACAATATGTATATACTTTATTATGGATGTAATAGACCCCGATGCCAGGATAGCTGATCTCCTTGGGCTTCTCTATGTACTAAATAATATATTCGATGGAAAGACCGATCTTTATCAGCTTGAAAAGGAAATGGAGGTGGACCTGGATGACCTGATGCCCATAGTTTATACTGCCTCCAACCTCGGGCTTGTGAATGCAGAGTCAGGAGATATAAGCATATCACAGAAGGGAATAGAATATGTTAAATCAGGTATGAATCAGAGAAAACAGATTATACGGGATTCCCTTAAGAATATTGAGCCATTCAAAACGGCACTTTCCATGGGTTCCTTTACTCTTGATGATATAATAGATAAATTGAAGGAGAATGATGTCCCGACATTCAACAATCCCGATGGCACCCACGATCTGGAAGTTATACTCATTGAATGGGGGATATACTCCAGGTTTTTGAGGAAAACCGATGATGGTTTTGAGGTAATATTATAGATAATCGGCTATTACCCTGGCTACCATTTTTACCAGTGTTCTTGCTCCGTGGGAAAGCTCAAAATCAGTTGCGGAACCATGTATCATGCCGATTCCCCGTATTCCTAGAGCACTTACACCTGCCTGTCTCAATTTTTTTACATAGCTCTCCTCCGGGTCCCTCAAGGGGTCATACTCATTGGATATTATTATGGCGGGCGGGAGCCCTGATAGATCATCTGCGACAAGGGGAGAAAAATATGGGTCTATAAAATCCTTCATATCATGGGAATAAAGGGCACCGAAATACCTTATCATCTTTCCTGTTATTACATAATCATTACCATACTCCATAAATGATCTGGAAAAGTTGTCCGGTGCCAGGCTCGGATAAAAAAGAATCTGAACAGCCGGCATTTCTGCTTTCATGTCCCTGGATTTAAGGCAGAGTGCTGCCGAAAGATTTGCACCTGCACTGTCACCTCCTACCCCTATTTTTCCCTCTATGCCGAATTTATTCATATTCTGTGCTATATAATGGAATGAATCGTAGGCGTCATTGAATGCATCCGGGAATTTATTTTCAGGTGCCAGTCTGTATTCAATAGATATAATCATTATTCCCGACTCCTTTGCCAGGAACCTGCAGAAGTTATCATAGGTTTCTATATTGCCGAACAGGAAGCCGCCACCGTGGTAATATACCAGGGCAGATTTTGACTTACCATCACTGTATGATCTTGCCTTCAATGTCCGTTCCTTCAACTTTATTTTATAGTCCTTAATTTCTCTTATATCAATTTTTTTGCCCTGTGAGCTCATGGAGGTTTCATCGAGGAAATTTCTGAGCATTGCCGGCTCTATCTGCGTCATGTCCCCCGAATTTTTTGACATTTCTATCAGTGTTCTAAAATCTGGGTCTACCATGAATATCCAGTATACTATGATATTTTAATCTTATGAACTGGATGCATTTTATTCATAATTTTGTGTATAAAATTATACAAAAATAACTATATCCCTGTTAGCATTAATCATTGATGACAGATACAGTACCTGAAAAGAGGGTAAAACACCCCTATTTTATGTATGATATGATAAGGGAAACACCGGATTCTCTGGATATAACAAGAAAGACCATGGAAAATGTTGATTATTCATTCCTGGTCAACAGGCCTCTGCTTTTTACAGGCAACGGTACAGCATATCATGCTGCACAGATAGGATCAGGATTCCTTTATAAAACTGACCTTAAATACTCCTTTGTCCAGTCCTTTGAGCTTTTAAACTATTATATGCCCGTGCATGGAACGGTTATAGGCATCTCAAACAGCGGGAAAACCAAATCCACAATCGACTCGCTCGTGTACCAGAAGAAATTTGCATATATTGCAGGAATAACACATTACCATGAAACACCGATGGAATATATTTCGGATAAAAGCATAGTTATCGATTCAGATGACAAATCGCTGTGCAACACCAAATCATTTTTCGACAACGCCATTGCCGCAATGTACATAGGATCCAGATATTCCCATCTTCCTGTTGATATAAATGCCGTAATAGACGCTCTCAAAGGCCTTATTGCATCCATGGATTCCAAGATAAGTAGGATTGCCCATGAACTGAAACATATCAACAGGATATTCGTTCTGGGGGCCGGTCCGGAAGAGCCAGTTGCAAGAGAGGCTGCCCAGAAGATAAAGGAGGCAACACACATACATGCAGAGGGAATAGAATTGGAGGAGTTTATACATGGTTGTACCTCTCTTATAGATGAGAAATCACTTCTAATCATAATAAATAGCAGAACAGTGGAAAGCCGTGCTGATGACCTGGTGAAAGCATGCAGGGTTGTGGGCACAAAAACATTTACGGTCAACGGGGACGGTGATTACAGTGTGGACATTGTAGATCTTGGGGATGAGTACCTCAATGCCCTGCTGAACGTTGTGCCCCTATATTATCTGGCATATTATCTTGCAGTAGAAAATAATGTCAACCCCGATTTATTGAGATTCGATGAGGAAAATTACAGAAAATTTGATGATATAGTTTTTCCTCCCGGAGCACACTAAATAATTTTATTTTACCGGATATAACCATTGCCTGTACCTGAGGTTGTTCAAAATAAAATATTAAAATCAATATCAATTACATAAATTTTGCAGGCAATTATTATATATTATATTACAATATCTTATCTATGGCAACAGAGATGTATATAAAACCAGTAGCCAGCTTTTCGGTATTCAGTGTTAGCGGCATGCATATACATCATCATCATGGAAGGATAGAATATACAGAACGTATGCCAATAAGTTTCCTATCCCGCCGTGATTACCTTGAGAATATTGGACAGAAAGCTAAGTGAAGCAGTCCGCACCATCAGGGAATCCTTTTACAGTTCCGGGTTCTATGAGGTCTTTCCGCAATCTTTTATAAAATCCAGGGAGATAGATGGACTGCGGTTTATTTACCGTAATGATATTTATGTCCTTGAACCTGATATAACACTGCGGTTGATGGACAGGCAAATTCAACAGGACTCATCAATATTTTACATATCGCAGCAGACCGATAGAAATCTGGTCGAATCATTAAAGGCAGGAGGAGAGATAATCGGAGGGGATTCCATGGCCGGTAGCATCAAAATTTTAAAAACTGCAATTAAGATTCTGGACGATCTGGGATTACCAGATTTCAAGATAGATATCGGGCTTTCCGGAATATTTAACAGGTATTCTGGCAGTAAACACTGGCCCGAAATAAAAAAGGCAATTAAAAGCAGGGATTATTCTGCTCTGGACAATATGGAGAATAAAGAAAAGGGAGAAATAATAAAAACTATGGACACAAGAACCAAAAACAGTGGAATAAAAATACTGGACAGTCTGATAGAAGAACTGGATGATCCGAGGATCATCATCGATCTGGGTACAGTAAGGCAGCCAGATTACTACAACGGCCCTATATTTGAGATATACGGCGATTCTGGCTTTATCGGCGGTGGCGGAAATTACAGGATCCAGAATACAGATGCGTGTGGATTTGCACTGGATATTACGGCATTATACAGAATGTACATAAAAAACATGGAGGAGGAAAAATGAAATTTGTTATACCGAGAGGTAGATTAATGGATGATTCCATGGCCCTACTGAACAGGGCAGGAATTGATATTGACATAGATGATGAAAGAAAATTGATATTCAGAAAAAATGGGAATGAATTGATATTACCCAGACCCAGGGATGTCCCTGTTTACACAGAATACACAGGAGATATAGGCATATGCGGAACAGACTCACTTCTGGAAAGCGGAGCAGATCTTTTTGCACCCATGGCACTGGGTTTTGGTAAATGCAGATTGAGCATCATTGCTCCGGAAGGATATGATGTTTCCGATCTGGAGGGTCTGGATATAGCAACAAAACACCCGGTGATAACTGAAAAATATCTGAATTCCATGGGAATCCGTGCAAATGTTATAAGTTTGAATGGATCACTGGAACTTGCACCTGAAACCGGAATAGCAGATGCAATAGTGGATATTATCCAGACCGGAGAAACAATGAGGAAAAATCACCTGATTGAAATACAGAAGATCATGGATATACAGGCAACCCTTGTTGTTAACAGGGTATCCCAGAAGACGAAATATGATGAAATAAATAATTTTATAGAGAAAATAGGTGAACTGGATGGAAACAGAAAATTATGTGAAGGAAATACTGGCAGATATTAAAAATCGTGGAATGGACGCGGTAATGGAGTATTCCAGGAAATTCGATGGATATTCCGGCGATATTCGCGTGTCCGGGGATGAATTCACGGAGGCTATAGAAATCATACCGGAATACGAGAAGGATATAATAAAAAGGGCGTACAGGAGGATACTAGATAATCACAGGATGCAGCTCAACAGTGATCGCATGCGTTTCTCCAGGGGTTCAATTTACGGCATAAGGTATACACCGCTTCAGCGGATCGGAATGTATATACCTGGAAAAAAAGCCCTCCCATCCACCGTGATGATGATCGGGGCACCGGCAATGATAGCTGGCGTCAGGGACATAATCATCACATCGGCCCCCATGGATAACGGGAAGATCAATCCATATACGCTCTATATTGCAGATATGCTGGGTATAAAAGAGGTATATAAACTGGGTGGAATACAGGCTATTGGCGCAATGGCATTCGGTACGGGCATGGACAGGGTTGATAAAATATTTGGACCCGGAAACTCCTATGTTAATGAGGCCAAAAGGCAGGTATTCGGCATAACGGGCATAGACGGGCTCTATGGCCCGTCCGAAATAATGGTCATATCAGATGGTACATCAAACAATGAGTATATCATGGCCGATCTGGACTCCCAGCTGGAACACGGAATAACTTCAAAGGCATGGCTTCTGACCACGTCAAGAAAGCAGGAAGGTATCAATAATAGCAGGGTTGAAGTTACCATCTGCAGGAACGTTGATGAAATGATTGCCATGGCAAATGAAATTGCCCCAGAGCATCTGGAAATCCTTGCTTCCAACCCCATGGAAATATTCAGCAAAATAAAAAATGCAGGTGCAGTATACGTTGGAGAATATGCACCTGTTCCTGCTGGAGATTATTTCCTCGGTGTGAACCACCTGCTCCCTACCGGCGGAACCGCAAGGTTTTCTTCCGTGCTAACGGTTGATGATTTCATGAAAAAAACATCCTTTGCCAGTGTTTCCAGATCAGATTTTATGGAAGATGTAGAGCTGGGGCTTTCCCTGGCGAATATAGAAAATATGCCACTGCACAGAAGATCAATGGAGGTGAGATCATGATAAGGAATACAAAAGAAACAGAAATAGAGGTTTTACTTGATTCAGAAAAAACATCGGTGGACACAGGCGATCCTATCCTGGATCATATGATGAAAACCTTATTTTTTTACATGGAAAAGAATGTGAAAATAAAATGTAAATACGACCTCAGGCATCACCTCTGGGAAGATCTGGGGATAACGGTGGCAGAAGAGTTATCCTCATATACAGGGAAAAGGCACATTAAAAGATTCGGGAATGCTACAATGCCCATGGACGAATCACTTGTAATGGTTTCACTGGATATTTCAAGGGCGTACATAAACTTCGATGTGAACTTTGCCGACTCTGAAGGCTTTGAAATCAACCTTTTATATGAATTTTTATGGGCGCTTGCAAGAACAATGCCATTAACGCTTCATGTTATAATGATGAACGGAAAAAATGCGCACCATATTACAGAGAATATATTCAAGTCTCTGGGAGTGGCCCTGGGAATTGCAATTCAGGATAATCAGTATCTGAGAAGTACAAAGGGGACATTATGATTGCAATTATAGATATCGGAACCGGAAATCTGTCCACCATAGAAAGGGTAACAGGTGGAAAAATAACAATGGAACCCGGCGAAATTGAAGATGCAGAAAAGATAATATTTCCAGGAGTAGGATCTTTCCAGTATGTTGCCAGCATTATCCGGCCGGTACGAAAAATACTGATTAACAGGATAAAATCGGGAATCCCTTACCTGGGAATATGCCTCGGCCTGGAGATGTTATTTGATTCCAGTGAAGAGGGTGGAGGTGAAGGCCTCGGGCTTATTCCCGGCCGTATTAAGAAATTTGCAGGAGTGAAAACACCACATATGGGGTGGAACCAGGTAAAGAATCTGACGGATTTGCCCATAATGGGCGGAATTCCGGATAATTCATTTTTTTATTTCATGCATTCCTACTATGCACCTGACACGGCATATACAGCCATGGAAACAGATTATGGGGGCTACTTCACATCCGGAATAATGTACGGCAATATATATGGTGTACAGTTTCATCCTGAAAAATCAGGGGATGCAGGAATTCGCCTTTTAAAAAATTTCGGGGCGATTGCATGATTGATATATATCCTGCTATAGACATTTACAGTGGTCAGGCGGTATCACTTACAAATGGAGACATTGCCACGAAAAAGGAATATGGCAATCCTGTTGCATTTGCAGAAAAATTCTCAAAAATTTCTGGAAAATTGCACATCGTTGATCTGGATGGGGCCTTTACTGGCAGGCCTGTAAATATTTCCGCAATTAAAAAAATAAGGGAGTCTGTTACATCCTTTATTCAGATAGGCGGTGGCTACAGAACATGGGAATCCATAGAAACCGGTTATCTATCCGGTGCAGATAGTGTTATTATAGGTAGCGCAGCACTGGACAGAAAGTTACTGGAATCCATATCCTCAAGGTTCAAGAATATTACAGTAAGCATCGATGCATATCATGGCATGGTCAAATATAATGGATGGAACAGCAGCACAACAATAAACTATAAGGATTTTTATTCAGAGGTAAGTGGTTTTGCTGATCGCTTTATATTCACATCCATTGACAGGGACGGAACCGGCAATATAAGCAAGATCAATAAATTCTGGGATAAGGGGTATTTTATGTATGCAGGTGGTGTCAATTCATTAGATGATCTCAGGCAGCTGGATCAAATGGGATTCAACGGGGCTATTATCGGAAAAGCGCTTTACAATGGAAGCATTACAGCGGAGGAATTAATATGCTTGCAAAAAGAATAATTGCAGCCCTGGACATAGCCGGTGGCAGGGTAGTAAAAGGCGTGAATTTTGAAAACATCAAGGATTCAGGAGACCCGGTAGAACTGGCTAAACGCTATGTATCAGAGGGAATGGATGAACTTGTATTCCTGGATATAAAAGCAACTGTGGATAAAAGAAAAATTCTGTCGGAACTGGTGAAGAGGGTCGCTTCGGAAATAAGCATACCATTTACCGTTGGCGGGGGTCTGACAGAACTGGACGATATGGTATCAATCATCAGAAATGGTGCAGATAAAATTTTTATCAATACTTATGCGGTGCAGCACCCGGAAATTATAGAGAGCATTTCGGATCGCATAGGGACCGCAAATACAGTGATAGCCATTGATGCCATGTTCAGGGATGGAAAATACAATGTTTATATAAACGGTGGTTCAAAAGATACAGGCCTGGACGCCGTTCAGTGGGCCAGGAAAGCAGCATCACTAGGTGCAGGGGAATTGCTGGTTACCTCTATAAATGCGGACGGCACCATGAAAGGCTATGATGTGAACTTGTTAAAGGCAATCACCGGGGCTGTAAATATACCTGTCATAGCATCTGGCGGGGCAGGTAAGCCAGCGGATTTTCTCGATGCATTCAATGCCGGCGCTGATGGAGCACTGGCGGCATCAATATTCCACAGGGGCATTTACAGTGCAACAGATATAAAGAAATATTTAATGGAGAATGGTATAAATGTTAGATTATAATTTTAATTTTGATGGGATAATCCCCGTTGTAGTACAGGATTATGACACAAAGGATGTATTAACATTGGGGTACATGAATAAGGAAGCGTATGAAAAAAGTATGGAAACAGGATTAATGCATTATTATTCCAGAAGCAAGCAGCGGATACGGATGAAGGGAGAAACCAGCGGGAACATACAGAAAATCCGCGAAGTTATGGTGGACTGCGATGGTGATTCTCTTCTATTCCAGGTGGAACAGAAGGGGAGTGCATGCCATCTGGGAACAAAAAGCTGTTTCAGGGAAATCGGGACGCCTGAACCGGTGGGGAATATTGATTACTCCATGGAAGTCCTTCTTGATCTGGAGGAACTCGTCAACAGAACAAAGAACAAGCCTAGAAACAATTCATACACAACGGAACTTTTCAATTCCGGTGAAGAGAATATAAGGAAAAAGGTAGGGGAGGAAGCGGTGGAAACTGTACTGGCACAGGGTAGGGATAGAATAATATATGAAACAGCTGACCTGATGTACCACCTTACGGTGTATCTTGCATATGAGGGAATAAAATTTTCAGATATTATGAATGAACTTTCAAGGAGGAATAAAAAATAAATTTTATGATACCGGATGCCCCTTTCTGGGAGATATACCGGACTTTTTTGTGGAACTGCCTGATAATGAATCCATAGCCTTCTGCAGGCTATCTAGAAACAGGTCTGCCATGTCCCTGCTGAAGCTCTCTCTTACAACGATCCTCATGAGTACAGTATCTGACGCATCTGCAGGAAGAGAATATGCAGGCACTATCCATCCATAGCTCCTTATTGCCGATGACAGGTCAAATAGGTCGTAAATGTCCTTAGCTTTCTGTTTGAATGTTACAACCGGTATATGTTCTGCATTGCTGACGATTTCCAGATTTTTAATTTTTCCCAATTTTTCTCCAAGGTACCTGGCGTTTGCCATCATATTTTCTGCTATGCGCCTGTATCCGGATTTCCCCAGTCTTATGATATTGTAGTACTGCGGTGGAATATTGGACGAACTTTTTGAAAAATTAAGCGTGTATGTTGGCATATCATTGCCAAGGTAGTTCACATAAAAAACAAGATCTTCAGGTAGATCAGATTTATCCTTGAACAGGACCCAGCCAATTCCAGGGTAAACCAGGCCGAATTTATGCCCTGATACGTTTATGGATCTCACATGGTTCAGCCTGAAATCCCATTCAAGATCGGGCTCTATAAACGGGGTAATAAATCCCGCCGAAGCTGCATCAACATGTATGGGAATATCGATGCCTTTCTCTGCCTTCAATATTTCAAGCAGTGAATCTATCTTTTTCACGTCATCATAGGCACCTGTGAAGGTTGTGCCCATGACTGCACCAACCGCAATAGTGTTTTCATCAACCATGCCAACGAGCCTTTCAGGGTCAGCAACAAGTGTCTTTGAGTCCAGTGGAGCAACACGGGATTCTACATCAAAGTACTTTGCAAATTTGTCCCAGACAACATGTGTATCGGCACCGAATACTATGTTCGGGTGTGATATATCCTTTCCCTGTTTTTTCATTTTTTCCTTCCAGTTCCATTTATGTGCAAGAAGCGCGAGCATTATTGATTCGGAGGAACCAATGGTTGAGGCTCCGGTAAATTCAGTGTTTTCAGAAGCATTATAAAGTCTTGAAAGTATATTGACTATCCTTATTTCCTCTTTTTTGACCTGTGGATATTCGAAACTATCAATAAAATTTTTGTGGGCATTTTCCATGAAGAGCATTTTAGCCTCAGGCTCCATATATGTTGTAACAAATGTTGCAAGATTCAATTCAGGAATTCCATCAAGATTCAGTTCCTCATGTATCATTTCATATGCTGCACGGGCAGCCATTCCATCCTCTGGAAATTCGAACTCAGGTATCGGCCTGTTAAAATCCCTGTTACTGTATGTCCCATAAACCTTTTTTTCAGGATTCATTTTTTCAGCTACCATATAAATGGATCGGATGATACTATAAATAATAATACTCTATTTCATTTCCATCGTTAATCTTATTTTATATGGTTTAATTTGAATAACTGTAATCTTCTTGATATCTGAATTCCCGGTTTTATAAGGAGCTGTATGCTTGCCACTATGAACAGGTAAATGCCAAGCATGTATGTTTTATGGCTTATGAAGAGTATACTTCCTGACAGGAATTCAGATCCAATAGCCACGTCATTCGCTATTGCAAGCCAGTCGTAAAATTTTCTTATCCGCTGTTTATGTATTTTTCTGAATTCATAAGCTGCTATGGCATCATTTACCATTTTATTGTGCAAAAAATCATCTATATGCAGCAGCATGTACTGAATTTTTCCAGTTATTATAGATTCCTCAATTGCATTCAGATAATCAGGGCCACCTGTTTCCAGTGATTTCTGATATATAACCCCATTATTTTCATCGATCCTCGCCAGCATTATTATTCTTATGAACCAATCCTGCTGTAGCTCACTCCTGTAACTATCCAGGGGAAGATCATGTACTGCTGCAGTTTTGCTTATTCCCTTGAGTGCAGTAGAATAATAAAATTCGCTGGACAATAGCATTGCCATGGCTATTCTCAAATTGATATATTTATTTTCAAGTTTATTGACTGTTATATTAAAATTTATAGAATCCAATATTAGCCTGCCAGTTTTTCTGGATGCATAAACTGTTTGCATAATTCCAAGGGCAAACGGATCAAGTTGAAGAATATTTACAATGCTTCCATAAAGACTTTCTCTATCATCCCTTGATAAGCCAAAACTAATGTTATTCAGATTAGATATTTCCAGAGCCTCATCCCCGGAGCAGGTCTCGACTATTTCATTTTCAATCAATTTCTGGCAAATATTTTCTCCAAATATTTCGATTAACATCCCCTTTATTTCATTCCATTTGAACTGTATGCCTATGCGGTTATCCTGCAGTATGTGAAGAAAATAAACAGGAAAGCTTAAATTATCAAAATCGGGCATTATGGATTATTAATACTTGTCTATAATACTTTTTACGCGGGGACAGGGAGAATTATTTTGAAAAATTTTAGGTATGCCGGATTTAAACGAACAAAATATATGAATGATGAATATATTTTATTGCAAACCTTCAAAATAATGGTTTCGGGTAAACATAAATGTTGTTTGTGAGAAAAAATTAAATAGTACTGTTTTATAAAATTTCAATGAATGCAAATAATTCAGATAATAAAATGAAAATCCCTGGCAGATCAGTAATTACAACGCTTTCAGCTATGGGATATTTTCTGGATGGCTATGATCTCAGTGTAATTTCTGTATTTACCCTTGTTCTGGTAACCTATAAAATATTTCAGTATAATGCATTTACAGAATCTTTTGTGACCGGTTCAGCACTTCTCGGCGCCTTTGTCGGAGCAGTGCTGTTCGGGCATTTTGCAGATAGCATCGGCAGAAGATATTTATATATATTCGATCTTATATTCTTTGCCGTATTTGCCATACTTTCGGCTGTTTCAACAAACATATATGAAATGATCATATTCCGTTTTTTTGTAGGCTGGGGAGTAGGTGCTGATTATGCACTGAGCCCTGTGTACACTACAGAGATGTATCCTGATAAAAAAAGAGGCGCAGGATATGGATGGGTGTGGACATTCTGGAGTATCGGTGCGGGAGTAGCATTTGGAATAGGTTACTTATTCTATCTTGTAGACCCACTAACAGGTTGGAGATGGACTCTAGCATTAGGCGCAATTCCGGCAATAGCCACAGTGATATTGAGAACAAAGATGCCAGAATCCGTCAGATGGGATATAATAGAGCCAGGCAAATCCAAAATATCAGAACAGAACCTTAATACGGTAGCAGAAAGAATAGGCATAACAAAGGACGACATCAAGGCAATTATTGCGGAAAGGGAAAAAGAAGAGAACATTGCAGCAGGTTCTTTCACGGCACTTTTCAAAGGAGAATACGGAAAACGTACGGCTATTATATGGTTCCAGTGGATACTCTACGACCTGGCGGGCTACGGAATCGGCCTGTACTCGCCTTTAATACTTACCAGTCTTGGATTTAAGGGAAGCAGTGCACTTCTATTTTCATTAATATTCTATCTACCGGTAGGATTTTTAGGAGCATTCGGGGCAGTTGTGCTTAATGATCGTATTGGAAGAAGGCCACTTCAGATCATAGGATTCGGTGGTATGGGAATTGCAATGGCTATGTTCTTCCTGGCATCCACCGCAGCTGCCAGCGTTGCTATCGTAGTTGGGATTGCAGCGTTTGTAATAGATTATGGGATCGGAAATCTCGGACCGGGCGATACCATGGGACTATATGCAATAGAACTTCTACCAACCAAACTGAGGTCATCATCCATGGGCGGTGCCACCGGAGTAACCAGAATAGCCTCGTTCCTGTCAGCATTCCTGTTTCCGTTTATAAGCGAAACAATAGGCAAGCCATCATTCTTCTTTATATTACTGGCTTTAATGATACTGGCATTCCTGTTCACAATATTCTTCACACCGGAAACAAAGGGATTAACCCTGGAAGAGATTGCCATATCATCGTATAAGCATGTCCACGGGATGCCCAAGCTTGTAATGCCGGAAGTAAAAAAGGAATAATTATAACATTAATCCCATGGATAACCATTCTTTAATTTTATTTTTATAATTATTTATGCAGCTAATTTTTTCTATATCAGAACTTCTATTTTTTATCTCATCAATGGAATTTGAAATCTTTATATTATCAGTGGTCTCCCTGATGATATCCATTATTGCAAGAGTTATGCATTCATATTCGGATTGTTTATCAATCCAGTATGCTGGAAATTTGAATTTAAGTATCGATTTTAAAATTCTCGATAGTTTTGGCACTGTTACTTCATTTATTATTGCGGTGTCCCTGCTTTTTGCAATTGAGTACCTGTCCGGTGGTAACACAAGCAGAAAATCCATGAATTCTATGAGACTTGTGGCTATTTTTGCATCCAATTTTTTATAAATAAAACCACTATTAATTTTTACTGCAATCAATGCCCCGCTATTGACCAATCTGTTAATATTCTTGACAAAGATAGAATAAGCTTCACTGAGTTTTGGATAATCGCGATTAGCCCTGTAATATATTACTTTCCGGGAAATATACAATATTTTAATTGCCTGGGCAATATTTGATTTCAAAAGCGCTGATGAATTTTCCGTTGACTGCCTTTTCTTCATATGGTAAGTGCATATACCTGAATTTATTAAAACTTTTTAATTTTACCAATTTTGAAAAATTTCAAACAATACTAAAACTAACAGACTTTCTATGTGAAAGCCAGCCATAGGAAATCTATGGCCTTACTGCTTGCTTGCCCTTCTAGCTCTCTTTAATCTTCTTATTTTCTTTTTTCTCCATTTCCAGCGCATGTTTCCTCTTTTTTTCCAGTCTCTTGAACTTCGTTTCACTATGTCACCTCAAGTGTAAATGTATGTTTGGTATTATTTTTTAATATAAATACCTATTTTATAACCGGCTTATTATTATAAATAAATCCTGGATTAATAGGATAATGCAGTTATAACTACAAGAATGTCCGCATGTTATAATATTCTTTCACCTGTATTTTGGCACATATGCATGAATGTCACTTAAAACATCATTTATATCGTGCAATGGAACATGTCGCAGGTATAAATTTAAATAAATTTATATAAGACTTTTGTATTGTTTTTTATGAAAATTTTGATTTCATATGATGGATCAGAAGGTGCAAAGGAAGCCCTTAAATATGCCATGGATTTGAAATGCAATTGTGAAGAATATTATGTGCTATACGTTATCCCTACCATAGTGGGTATAAGCGCAAGTTTCGATTCATATATACCACAATCTGTGTATGAAGGCCAGGACAAAACTGCCAATGAAATCCTTGAAAAGGCTAAAAGGGTTCTTGAAAAAGAAAATGTCAAATATGAACTGATAAAAGCAAGTTCTAACGGTGAGGAAATTCCTAAGATAGTTATTTCAACTGCCACCGAGAAAGGTGCTAACTTAATTGTAACAGGAACAAGAAAACTGCACGGATTCAGCAAATTGATACTTGGATCTGTCAGTTCCGGCATTATAGCACACTCAGAAATTCCTGTAACTGTTGTACCGCCTAAATAACCGGTACATCCAAATTTTATAAATAAAAATGAAATTCTTTATATATGCTTATAAAATGATGGAAGAATGGGAAGCATAAGACCGTCTAACATAAAAAGAATATCAGAAGAATTAGTTGATAATAATAAAGATCTGTTCAATGAGGATTTCAATCATAACAAGGAAGTTCTTCATAGTTTCATAGAGAAGACTGTAACCAAGAAAACTGCAAATGCTATTGCCGGCTATATTACCAGATATATCCTCAAGAAAAAATCCAAGGAAAAGAATGAACTGGAACAGTTAGGACTTGCATAAAATTTTATTTGTACTTGTTTTTTAAGATACCATTTTTTCGAATAAATATATTTTTATTTTTCTTCAGGGAATTTTTCTGATCTCCACTTATTCATACCGCCTTCAAGATGGTATAACTTTGTATAACCGCTCCTGACAAGACGGTTGGCAGCAGCACGGCTTCTATGCCCTGTTTTACATACCAGTATTATTGCCTCATCCTTTGGAAATTTCCGTTTTATTTCATCTTCTTTCCCGAGTTTGTAATGCACCGATCCCTTTATATGCCCGTGGCGGTATTCAAATCCTGTTCTAACATCTACAACAGCATATTTTTCCTTTAATTCTGTAAGCTGCTCAGGCGAAAGATTCTTTAACTCTGCTGGCTGGTTGAAATAGTCAGAACCCCTGAAATAATTTTTTATTCCCATTTTAAATCACCAGCTCATCGCCGTTGTATATGCCTACGAAGATAGGCGCTTCATTTATGATCCACTTCCGTGCCATAACCTCTCTCAATTTTTCTGTAACATGGGACCATGCACTGAGATTGTCAAGTTCGTACAGTACAACAAATTCCTGGTCGCCAAGGCCGAATGAATATGTTGTGTATGATATTATTCCCGGGCTTTCCTTGTCGCTCCTGGCAGTGCCTATGTGCCCTGCCAGTATTTTTTTCCTTTCCTCGTAATTTATGAGGTACCATTCCCTGTCTTTGCTCATAGGATACGCTACAAAGTATTTCTTCGGCTCTGTTTTCAAAGTATCCTCCAGGCTTTTGCTTGCAGTCGTATACGGTGAGTGCTCATAAAGGGAAAACATACTGTACTGAGTGGAACCGTAAATGCCAAATACTGAATTCAACCCTTCTTTCAATCTTTCCAGGTTTATTGGGTCCTCGGAAGCCGACCAGAAAATCACGTCATTATCATGTCTTATGGATTTGTAATATTTTATATTGATAAGTTTGTTTTTATATTCTTTTATAAAGTCTATAATATTGTCATTAATTTTCCTTTTCTCTTCTACAGAAAGTGACCAGAATTTCTCGTTCAGCTTATAAGTAAGAACATATGAGTATATTGTCATGGATATCATCTTACTAATTAGTTCACTGGATATAACTTTTATTAATCAAGTGTTTTTTGATTTGAATTTACAACCATATATCTTTTCAGATCGTATTCACTGACCAGTATAAAATTAAGTAGTTTTGTAAGGCCAGCTTTATCAAAATCAACAGGTTCAATAAGAACACTGCTTGCAGATATTTTTATATTTATCTCAGCCAGTTTTTTTATGTACTCATTTCTGTACTGGGAATTTATCGTCCTTACCCCCTTTGTGGGGATTGGTACATCACATTTTTCAAGTTCCCTGCTAAATATAGGCCTTTCAAGGAGATAATATAGCACAAGGAGGCTGTTATATCCGGCATTGCCCTCATCATATTTCCTCATGCTGGTACCGACCAGATTATATATATCATGCCTGTTTTGACCGGCATATGAAAATATCCTTGCAGGTTTTATCTCCTTCTCTTTTAAAATGCCAAGTTCTACCATAGCGTTGAGATATCCAGTGAGCACCAACCTGTGCATATTTATTCCTTTCTCCTCCAGAGATTTCTGTATACCTGTGATTGATTTTTCTTCCCCGTTGATTTCGTTTAATATAAGTCTATACTTTTTTATCTCTTCAAAATTCTCAATCATATATGTCACCCAATAGAAATTTTTCAAAATTTTCTGAATTTTTAATTGCATTTTCACAGATTTCTCTGGAACTCCCTATAAAATTTTGAGGATTCATTGCATCTTCCAGTGCTTTTTCTGAAATAAATCTGGTAATGCCATTTTTTAATAAAGCCTCCATGAATGTCATCTTATTTTCGTATGCAAGCATAGAAGATCTTCGGACAAACTCATGGGATTCTTGTCTGGGCATGCCGCCCCTTGCAAGTGCCATAGTGACGCTTTCAGACATAATGAACTGATCTTCATATGCTCTTCTTTTCATTTCCTCTTTGTTGATATAAAGATGTGAAAATACGCCGGTCATTTTAGTTATAATATCATCTGCAAGAATTGATACATATGGAATTGTAAACCGTTCAAGCGCACTGTTAGTAAGATCCCTTTCATGCCACTGCACACCCGCTTCATATTCAGGTATTATAAAGGACCGTAGCAATCTTGCAAGGCTTACAATATTTTCGGATACAACCGGGTTACGCTTTGATGGCATTGAGCTGGAACCGACCTGATTTTCACTGTCAAAATATTCTGCAAGTTCGTAAATTTCAGGTCGCTGGAGATTTCTGATTTCTGTTGCAAATTTTTCCATGGAAACTGATATGTTGTTTATTATGGACATGTATTCTATATATCTGTCCCTGCCAACTATCTGGGTGGATGCCATTTCATGTGAAATCCCCAGAATATCGCATACCTTTTCCTGGATTTTAAGCGCCATGGGCCCAAGTGCGGCACCTGTACCTACCGGACCCAGAATTTTACCGGCAATTATCCGTTTTCTGGCCTCCTGTATACGTTCAAGATGCCTGTTTACCTCTGAAAGATAAACCGAAAACTTAAGCCCCAGGGTTATTGGCGAAGCATGCTGTCCATGGGTTCTCCCCACCATAATTGTTTCCATATTCTCTCTTATTATCTTTATCAATGTTCTGTTTAGTCCCATCAGGTCAGAGGCAATAATGTTTATCGCCTTTTTTATCTGAACCGCGGAAGCAGAATCATTTATATCATTTGATGTAACACCGAAATGAACATAATTTTTTCCCACCGTGCATTTTTCTGTGAGTGCTTCCACTATGGACATTACATCATGGTTTATGGAGCTCTCAATTTCTTTTACCCGTGAAAGCTGAACTTCATTTGAGTCCACCACTTTTTTAATATCCAGATATCCTTTTTCCGGTATAAGTCCATAATATGATTCTGCCTGTGCAATAGCACTCTCCACATTGAGCATTATATTCAATCTGGTTTTTTCTGAAAATATGGTTTTCATTTCTTCCCTGCCATATCTGTAATCCAGTGGTGAAACTATCATATAAGCCTATTACATTTAGTTTAAAGTTTTTTTTGTTGCCATGATGTTCGGGCATATTTTCCTATCCGGATGTTCACGTCAGTAATTATTTTTTATCTGGGCCTGCGTGAATTTATTTTCCCGAAAAGTATTGTAACCATTGTTATTATTATGCCTGCACCTAGTAGAAGCGCCCCCATTGCAGCTACGTAGCTCGCATCTGTAACATCTCTAATTTCAGAATGTGAGATAAAATTATAGTCCAGTGTCGGCTTGCTGGTAGAAACAACCACGTATTTGTACGATCCATTAAGATTCTCATACATGGGTTCACCGTCTATCTGTTTTGATGGGGCTACCGTATAACTATGTAAATTAGAGGAATTAAATGCACTGGCATCCGCCCTGAAAGCCGTGCAATTCACCAGCCCGGCTGATGCATTGTTGGATGAAACCATTATAAGAATCTTATTTTCCGAAAAATTGAATTCAGGAGAAGTATAAACATCTGATGAGTAATGCAGTACAGTATTACCGGATGGTTCTGATGCTATAACAAAGGCTCCCGGCACCACAAGTGCTATTCCGACTATTATCAGAACTATTCCTGTAAGGACTTTTCTGCTTACCATTTATTTAATATTAAAAATTCTTATTTAGTTTTTTGTTAAAGTGAAAGGTCTATTTTATCCTGGTTGATTTCATCTTCCATTTTGGCTACTCTCTTATTTACCTCTTCCTCGGTAAGCCCGCACTCAAGCAATTCCATGTAAAGTTCGTAATTATCTTTTTCAGGATCAATCTGGCCTGAAAATATTCTGATTGAACCGCATGCTTTATCTTCATAATTTAGCCTATAGCTGATCTCCAGTGTCAGGTTTTTTTCCTCCATGAATTCCAGTTTATGTATATAATCAGACATATTACTCTATTAATTAATAGTATTATAAATTTTTATGGATATCCAACCTACAGATATCCATTTCTTTTCTATATTATATGTATTTATCTAATCCTGTTTCCCATAAATGCCTCAGGCTATCTGTACTCTCAGACAGGATATATCTGCCCTTTTCCTTTATTCTG
>JAKAAK010000219.1 GCA_021797025.1 Thermoplasmata archaeon | reverse complement strand
ATTTTCATATAATTTCAATAATTTATTTTATATTCAGCTCCTTGAGGGTTGATTTATCATTATATTTTCTGGTAAATTTAACCGTTTCAAATTTTGTAATTTTTATCTCCATCAAGGGATCTGCAACACCACTGAAGAAATGCCCCCCGTAAAGCTGATGATCCTTCCTTGCAACTCCTATATGTATATGAAACCTGTTCTCGTCATCGGCAATGGAACCATGAAATGCAACAAGCTCACATCTTTCAACTATGGTCAGTTCCTCGTATTTATTTATATTCCAGTAACCAATTTTTAGGTCCTTTACCATTCCGATGCCCATGTCTATAAAACCGGATTTTATTTTATATTTATCAACAAGTTTGTTTAAATTTTGAATCACATCTTCACCTGCATCGAACTTAGCAACTATTATGTTATTTTCAATATTATCCTGCATAGTTTGCAATTAAAAAGCCATATTAAGCCTTTGTTATTCCAATAACCCACAGAAACATGGTTAAGGCAAACGACATGCCAAGGATGACTGCGAGAACGTCAATTAATAAAACATTGGCCAGATAAAATTTGAAATTGGAAATTATATATATAACGAAAATAACTGTAATAACTCCTATAATGACATTTGACCTTATCAAATTTTTAACAGTACTATTTTTCATTGTTCCAGATCATAAAATGATATAACTAATTTTTTCAAATTAATTTCAATGATCAATCATGGAAACAAAATATTCATGTATTCTGTTATCTCCGGTGAGTTCAGGGTGGAACGTCATTGCAAGTATATTATCTTCCCTGACCATGACAGGGCTACCATTCACAGTGGCCATGACCGTAGAATTGCCCGGTAATTCTATTCCGGGTGCTCTTATAAAAACAGCATTGAAATTCCCGATATCTTCAATGTTGATGGATTTTATGAATGAGTTAATCTGCCTGCCGTAAGCGTTTCTCTTTATTGTTATATCTATAAGGTTCATACCATTTACCCTGCTATCTCCGGTATCGCTGGAAAGAAGTATGGCACCGGCACAGGTTCCCATTACAGGCATTCCCGATCTGGCCATTTCATAAATTTTTTCATACATACCTGATTTCTTGAGGATTTTGTATATCACCGTGCTCTCGCCACCGGGTATAATTAGACCTGAAAGTCCATGAAGGTTTTCAATGGTTTTAACGTTTACAGGGTCAACATTATATTTTCCATGTAAATGCTTTATCATCTGGAAATGCTCTGAAACATCGCCCTGAATATTCAGTACACCGATCTTCATTGTTGTATCATTCCTTATCTATTCTGTAATTTCTCTATTTCTGATATGTCCAGTCCATGCATTCCCTCAAGGCCGGAGGAAATATCACCAAGCAGTTTGTAATCTTCGAAATTTTCTGTGGCATCTACTATAGCATTCGCCATCTTTTGTGGATCCTGCGATTTGAATATTCCACTGCCTACAAATACACCATCCATACCCATTTTCATCATGAGTGCAGCATCAGCAGGTGTTGCAATTCCACCTGCGGCAAAATTAACAAGGGGCAATCTTTTCAGATGTTTGATTTCCTTTATTACCTTAAATATTTCGTTTGATATTTCCCTGAAATCCATTCCGTAATAAACGTTATTATATGGCATTTTGCCTGATTCACCGTAGAGGTCCTCTGATGTCAACTCCCGTAGGGTAACATAACTCTTGGACATATTTTCTGCAATATTAAATAATTCGTCGTTTGTAAGTGAATTCAATATGTATATTCCATCGGTTACCGTTCTTATATGCCTAACCGCTTCTATTATATTGCCGGTGCCCGCTTCTCCCTTTGTTCGAATCATTGCAGCACCTTCAAATATTCTCCTGACTGCCTCCGGGAAAGTTCTGGCCCCGCAAACTACCGGTACTTTATAAAGTTTTTTGTTTATATGGTAAAACGGATCTGCCGGTGTGAGAACCTCACTTTCATCCAGCATATCAACTCCAAGCGATTCAAGTATTGAAGCCTCGCTGAGATGGCCTATTCTGACCTTGGCCATTACTGGTATTGAAACTGCGTCAAGGATTTCCTTTACCTTTAAGGGATCAGACATTCTCGCCACACCACCCTGTGCCCTTATATCGGATGGAACCCTTTCCAGAGCCATTACAGAAACTGCTCCCGCCTTCTCTGCTATTTTAGCCTGTTCTGCATTGGTTACATCCATAACAACACCACCCTTGGTCATCTTTGCAAAACCACGTTTTAAAAGTTCATCGCCGAATTTCATATTCTTAAGATCCAACATAATAGAACATTATCATTATTACATATATACGCTTTATCAGAGCTTTTTAAAAATTCCGAATACTTTCAGGTTAATACAAAAATATTTAATTTTAATGACTATATCATATCATGGACAAAACGATTTCTATTATTGGCGCAGGAGCAGTAGGAGCAAGTGTGGCACAGGTTCTGGCTATTAAGGATATTGCAGATATCAAAATCTTTGATATTGTTGACGGAGTAGCACAGGGAAAGGCACTGGATATTCAGGAGGGAGCTCCGCATTTCGGTTTTGATTGCAAGTTGCAGGGATTCTGCACTCAGGATTCCACGGTATACAAGAATCTGAAAGGGTCTGATGTTATAGTTGTTACTGCAGGCCTGGCAAGAAAACCTGGCATGAGCAGGGATGACCTTCTAGTAAAAAATATAGGGATAATGAAAGATGTTGGAGAGCAGATAAAGAAATACTCACCGGATTCAATTATTATAGCTGTAACAAATCCGGCAGATATAATGGCATATGCACTTCAGAAGGCATCTGGAATCAGCCCGGAGAGAGTAATAGGTCTCGGTGGTTCACTGGATAGCTCAAGATTCAGAACATTTCTGGCAGAGGCCCTCGATGTTTCAGTAAGAGATGTCAATGCCTTTGTTATCGGTGGACATGGTGATGATATGGTTCCATTCATACATTATTCCAGTGTCTCAGGAATACCGATTTCCAATCTACTCAGCAAGGAAAAGATCGATGAAATCATAAAGAGAACAAGATTCGGCGGTGGAGAAATCCTGAATTATTATAAAACAGGAACTGCATTCTATGCACCTTCCATATCCATATCTGTCATGGTTGAATCAGTGATAAACGATGAGAAAAGGGTAATTCCCTGTGCTGCTTACCTTACCGGCAAACATGCCGAGAAGTATAAAATAAGCAATAAATTCATCGGAGTTCCAATAAAAATCGGCAAACACGGGGTTGAGGAAATATATGACCTTGAGTTCAGTGAGGGGGATGCAAAGGAATGGATTAAAAGCGTCGACTCTGTGAATAAGAATTGCAAACTGGCCGATGACTACTTTGCATCTCACTGAAAACAGTGTTAATCAAAAATTTTATATTTTATTTCATACTAACATAAAAAATATATACTGGTGGTAATTTCATGGAAAAAAAAGAATATGATGCAGTTATTTTAGGAGGAGGTCTGGCAGGTTTAATGGCTGCCAATATCGTTGCGGCTGCAGGTTTTTCAGTGGCTGTTGTTTCAAAGGTGTTTCCTACAAGGTCGCATTCAGCCGCTGCAGAAGGTGGCATAGCGGCATATATAATGGGAAATTCAGATCCAAACGATGATCCGGATTTCATGTCCTATGATGAGGTAAAGGGTGGCGACTATCTTGTGGATCAGGATGCAGCTGAATTATTATCAAAGAAATCAGGAGATATAGTAAACCTTCTGGATGCATGGGGAGCTCCTTTCAACAGGCAGCCGGACGGAAGGATTGCACTGAGATATTTCGGTGGACAGACATATCCAAGAACAAGATTCATCGCAGATAAAACCGGTATGGCACTTTTACATACATTGTTTGAACATTCAACAGGATTCAAAAACATAGAATATTATAATGAATACTATGTTCTGGATATAGTAAAGGAAGGAAATAATGTCAACGGACTCGTTGCAATGGAAATGAAAACATTGAATCCCATATATCTGAAATCCAGGGCACTGCTGATTGCATCCGGCGGAATAGGAATGATGTACAAACACACAACAAACAGCTATATTAATACAGGAGACGGGCAGGGCATAGCCTTAAGATCCGGAGTTGCTTTGAAGGATCCTGAATTTGTGCAGTTCCATCCCACCGGGCTCTATCCATCGGATATCCTTATCAGCGAGGCTGCAAGGGCAGAGGGCGCTATATTAAAGAACAATAAGGGCGAAAGATTTATGGCAAAATATGCTCCACATAAATTCGACCTGGCACCCAGAGATATAGTATCAAGGTCAATGACCATCGAAATAAGAGAGGGCAGGGGCTTTGAAGGTGGTTACCTGGGACTTGATTTAAGGCATCTAGGCAAGAAGTATATAATAGAAAGACTTGCCCTGGCATACGATGCTGCGAAGAATTTCTCCGGTGTGGATGCTTCTGAGGAAATGATACCTGTAAGGCCTGCACAGCATTATTTCATGGGCGGTATAGATGTGGATACCACCGGAACAAATCACGATTTAAATGGTGTATTTTCTGCAGGTGAATCTGCCTGTGTGTCTGTACATGGAGCAAACAGGCTCGGTTCCAATTCTCTCCTGGAAACGGTGGTATATGGGAGGGAAACGGGAAACACAATGGTAGAATTCCTGAAGACACATAAAAACGTTGAGACAAACAGCAACGTGGAGCCAATAATAGACGCTGCCTATGCTTATATCAAGAGAGAAACCGGAGAACACTTCGGTGTCCTGACAGAGGAACTCAGGGATATAATGTGGGATAATGTGGGTATATTCAGGGACAACGACAAACTGGCAGAGGCTGTTTCAAAAATAAAGGATTTAAGGGTAAGGGCAAGATCCATGTATGTTACAGATAAAACATCTAACTATAATACTGAATTATTCAATGCACTGGAAACCAGAAACATGCTGGATGTTGCATATACTATGGCCACTGCAGCACTCAACAGAACTGAAACAAGGGGTGCCCACTTTAGGGATGATTATCCAGCAAGGGATGACAAGAACTGGATGAAGCATACATTAACCTATCTAGCAGGTGATGAAATTAAAATATCATATAAGCCTGTAACATATACAAGGTGGAAACCTGAAGCGAGGGTGTATTAAATGGAAGAAAAAGAAATAACCGTGAATATAAAGAAATATAATGATAAGGACGGTGCATTCTGGAAGTCCTACAAACTCAAGGCAGATAAATACACGCAGATGACAGAGGTGCTCAGAAGAATAAAATCAGA
>JAKAAK010000218.1 GCA_021797025.1 Thermoplasmata archaeon | reverse complement strand
AAAGAATAGGAAATAGAAATTTTTATATTATAGGGTTTTCGGTATTTACAATTTCATCCCTAATTATAGCAGTTTCTTTAAATATATTTTCTGTTATAGTTTTCAGATTTACTGAGGGAATAGGTGCGGGAATAATGACATCATCGGATATACCTATTATTCTCGGTGCATTCAAAAGGGGTGAGCGAGGAAAGGCAATAGGGTTGAATTCCATAGCATGGTCCATTGGAACTGTGACCGGCCCAGTACTTGGTGGTTTTCTAGTTGCAATTAACTGGCGTTATATCTTTCTGATCAACGTTCCCATAGGAATAGCGGCAATATACACCGGTTTTAGGGTTATAAGAAATGAAAAGCCGGTAAAACTGCCTTTGAAATATAAATCTGCTATTTCTATGGCAGTATTCATTATTCCCCTTGTGCTGGGTATTGCATTAATAAATGCATATTACCTGATCATTGCCGTGGCTATATTCCCATTTTTCATCTATATCCAGATTAAAAATCCTGTGATTGAAAAAAAGTTATTGAACAATATAAGATTCTCATTGATTACGGTTGCTTCATTTCTTGAGTCATTTGTGTTTTTTTCCGTGTTATTTGCACTGAGCCTTTACTTTGAAAGTGATCTGGGAATAGGCAGTATTAAGACAGGATTGCTTATAATGACATATCCGCTTGCATCCATAATATCCAGTCCCATCGGTGGTATGCTTTATGACAGGTATCCTAACAGTGAGGTGATAGTGGCAGCAGGTACCATAATAGAATGTGTGCCTGTAATATTTATTGCCCTTTACCTGAGATTTATCCCGGAGCTGCTGCTCATAGCGGGATTCGGAGGGTCACTATTCTGGTCCCCATCAACAACAATGATTACTGATACTCTTGGAGAGCATTACCGTGTCCAGGCAAATAATTCTATGTTTATTATGCGGGATGTGGGCATAATTACCTCTATTTCTATACTTCCCATTTTTATATTATACTTCTCAAAAATTAATGTGACCCTCGGCGATATTTTCATTTCGAGAATACGGCTGAATATTTCAGCAGGAATAAGCGCTTATCTTATGTTTACATCCATCATTTCACTATCATCACTTATCTTCATATATGCATATCACCGGAAAACTGTGAATATGATGGAAAATGAAAGCCTGTAGGGCCTTGCAGCATTATCAAATACTTAAATAATGAATTATGCATATACTTTTGGATCCGTGGGGTAGTTAGGATATCCTGCTGGCCTTCGAAGCCGATGACCCGGGTTCAAATCCCGGCGGGTCCGTACTATATACGGTTTACTTTTTTGAGAAAAACCGTATACCACTATTTCTACAAACAATTGATCCGTATATGTATCTTAAGAATTTTCGGCTTTCATTTATATAGTGCACGATCGCTGACGACACCGGAAGAGGCAAAGGAACTCCTCATTCCCGTATTGAGGGGATGTGGAAACTACTTTGCCCACAGCCTTGCATCCAAATCGTTCGCAGGCATATGGAATTATGCACAATGCAGGTTGATGTATATGTACTGCCATCAGCACAACATACCACGTAAATGGAAAAACAGGAACATTCCGAAATACAATCTTTCCATCATGAATACCAAACCATCTACATTTCTGGGCAACGCCAGAACTCTATTCTATCGAATATTTTAATTTCAGCATTATCAATTTTATATAAACAGTATCTCTTAGCTGATATTCCATAAAACATAACGTTGTCTAACGGTATATGATTATCATTCTCTTCAACCTTGAACATTTTAATATCTACTGAATAAGGATTAAGTGAACTGAAGAAATCCCGAATCTCTTTGACCTTATCCGGTAATACAAAAATACTATCTGTATCAATATAGGCTATGTAACCGTCTTTTATGGCTATAGCTTCAGTCATACAAATAAAAAAATACAGTTGAATGGTTCAGAAAAAACACGATGCTTTGGGATTTTGGCATTGCTACTTACAAGAAACCGCTAAAAATTAAATGTGCCTTTTCATTCTATTTGTAGTTTTATTCCTTTTTACCTAAAAAGCTGGTTTTGTAGCTCACTAGGACAATCATCAATCCTATCGCTATAAGGATGCTGCCCAGAATCAGCCCACTGATACCGATATGATATGCACTGACTGTTTCCCTGCGAAGGGTAGTGCCCATGGAAGCTAGTCCATTAGGAAAAGCACTCACTGTGGTAGCGTACATTTCATATTCAACAAATCCAATTACCAAGCTGATAAAACCAATTATTGAAAGGACAAATCCGAAAATTTTAAGAGCCTTTATCATTGTTTGCCGAATTACTAATTCTATTTTAAGTTTTGTTCTATGCCAATCATAAACCGCTGTTTCATCCTTTGTTACAATTCGAGAAATACTCTGACATCAACTCTCTGCTGTACGGACTATCAGGAATGTGATCCTCAAGGATCATCTTCGTCCCCTTATCGACAAGAGAGATGATTCTCTTCCTTGTCATGCCCTCCTTTTTGAACGGCATTCTATACCTTGAGAATACCTCGCTCATGTCTTCTTTTCCGAAGACTGCATCCAGATATCTCTGATCATTCTGGCCTTCTTTATTAGGGGATCAGGCCCTGAATGCGAGGCCCAGAAATACCAGTGCTTCCAGAACTCTTTTGCCTCTTCCACTGTACTGCAGTTCCACAGGTTCCTGAGATTCTCTTTTATGGAGTATGCACGTGCAGTTTTGAGATCAGAATTCTTCAGTTCATTGAATATCTTCCCGTATTTCTTGGGAAGATTCTCTCCGGAATAAAGCCAGAGATATTTCGTTCCCGTGAGGATATCGTTTCCATTCTTTCTCAACCTTCTGTTCTCATGCTTCCTGACATTGTCAGGAGTCCGGTTCATGTGCCTGCTTATATGGAATTTATCAAAGACGATCTTTGAATCTGCATCCTTCACATACTTCCTCGTTGATGATATGTACGGCTGCCACATATCCATGCTGACAGCCCGTATCTTCATTCTCTTCTCTTTATCCAGCGTTTTGTAATACCTATTAAGTGGGGATTTCTTCCTGCCAGAGGATACGTGTTCCACTCCAGATTCTATGAAATTGTGGACGATTGTGACATAATCATGGTGTTTCCCGTATGATTTCTCATCTACACCCATCTCCGGACTGAAAATCCTCCCTGCAGGTCCCCTCTTAACAGCCTTATCCATTATGTGCCATGCCTGATGTCTTCTTTACATCCGTTGACTGGAAAACCTCTATTGCATGGGCTTCAAATCTGAGTGTGAATCTGGAACTCCTTTCAGACCATGGAAGGAGCACCTGGATTATGCCATGCTCCCTGCATGATACCCCTGGAGGCCCTGAATGCACATATGTCGTGAAGTCAATGCTGTCCCTGTCTCTCCATGTTCTTTCTCGCAGGTGATCTATGTACACATCAACCCTTTTCGCTGTCCGCCCGATGATCACCTTCTCCACGGTGGTTTGAGGTCAGGGAGTTCTTCATAGTCCTTTCCATCGTATTCCATAGAATATTATCTAAATATGGATATTAAATCTATCCACAGAATAGTAGGAAGAATCTTAATGTTAAAGAGATCCTTATTATTTAAACGCCGACAATATAAGTCCTGAAAGAAATCAAACGCGATATAAAAGGCGAACTTTGCCCCCGAACAAACCAAATGGGAATCTAGACTCGTGTCCAATGAAAATTTACAATATTATAGGGGACCTAACCAACCCGGTGTTGTGTAATCCAGGGCAATCGCATTGTCGATCGTAACAGTGTCAGATGTAGATGAATTTCCGTTGTAAATTACTAAATAGTACGGTGTACCAGAGGAAAAGAGAACTAAACTGATTGTGCTCCCTACATTGTTACCCGAGTACCAACGTGCGTCTGCAATAGTTGACTCGTTTTGGGTAAATGCCCCCAACTGGCGTGCCGTCAAGACACCGACTTCGATATTATTGTTAGAAGTATACGATCCGCTTATGGAGATAGAATAGGCTCCAGTTGGAGCCGTAAAGTTGACACAATAATATTTATCAGGGCCAACAGATTTGATGGTTCCAGAGGATAGCAGGGTTGAAGAATGTGAAGTGGGAAGTGGTGGAAACACAACGGTTATGAGTATAACCACCACAATCGCAGTTACAGTGATTCCTATCAACTTTTTTGTGTGCCATGAAAGCATGATACCCCAATGCGAACTCTTATATATTATTTTCCATAGTGTCTATGCCAATCATAAACCGCTGTTTCATCCTTTGTTACAATTCGAGAAATACTCTGACATCAACTCTCTGCTGTACGGATTATCAGGAGTGATTCTCCGCTTTGTGCGATGACATTACCCGTGGCAATGTTGCCGCACCTCTTCCTGACGTTCCTTCTCACCTTGCGGAATAATGTCTCCATTCTGGTTATGGATAGTTTAAACTTATACAAAGCTAAAGAGATATATATAACGAATAATTTATATAAATATATAAGGGAGGTAATGTAAATGCCGGGACGATTATATACAGCTGAGGAGAAGTATAATATTATAATGGAATCATTCCAGAACCCTAACATTACAATAGCAGAGATATGCCGGGAGCATGGAATAGCAGTATCAATGTTCTATAAATGGAAGGAGCAGTTCTTAGAAGGTGGAAGAAAGGGTCTGGAAGGGAAGGATCCTGATAAGGCTTTAGTTAAAGAAGTTGAAAATCTTAAATCAATAATAGGTGAAATGACCATAGCAAATGAAATTTTAAAAAAAAATTATATGAGGAGGAAAAGATGAGTTCAGTGGATGAGATGTATAACAATGGAATGAAAATAAGCAATGCATGCTATTATTCCGGAATCAACAGAATAACATACTATTACAGGAAGAAGCATGAAAACATTGAGGATAATAGACATGCAGCAAGGATTGATAATAGTACCATTAATAAAATAATAGAGCTATGCAAAGAAAGAATAACCTATGGCTATAACAGGATCTGGGCATTATTGAGGAATTCAGGCATAAGAATAGCAAGGAAAACAGTATACAAGATAATGAAGGACAATAATCTGACACTGCCAATGCATAGCCATAGGAACAGAAATGAATTAAAATTATTAAGAGCTGATAAACCTGAAATGCTCATAGAAACATATATTACTTATATTCCTACAAACAATGGAATGACCTATTTAATGTGCATAAAGGAATCATGAAAAACCTTATTTAGCCTCAGCTATATGACGATATAGCTGTGAGAATCGGAGGCGGTTTTCGAATACATTGGCCTTCGAGGCC
>JAKAAK010000217.1 GCA_021797025.1 Thermoplasmata archaeon | reverse complement strand
AGACTATAGCATTTGAAATGATAGATTCTGTAAGGAATTATAATTATATTTTAATGGATGCTGCATATGATTCCTCTGATATATATGATTATATTTTTGAGAATACACATTCTATACCTGTTATAGATACTAACACAAGAAGGGGAATTGTTGAGGATAGATTACCATATAATAGAAAACTCGGTATAGCATTAAGGAAAAAGGAATCATCAAGATATAAATTGCGGTGGGAGATAGAAAGAACATTTTCTATTTTAAAGGAAATACTTGAAATGGAGTACATCTGGTATGTTAAACACAGGAATTATGACATAGCCATAGGAGAAATAATAGTTGCATACAACTGTATTGTAATGGCAAATAAAATAACCGGAATCTCAGGGAGGAAAATAATGTATATCGTAATATGACGTATGTTTGGACACTCTAATAGGGATAATATAAAAATATTGCAGATTATACATATTATAAAAACGGTAAAATAAAGTTTTTAATTGAAATAATAATTATAATATAAGGTTAATATATATCCTTTTAGTCTTGTTTAATAATCACTATCCAACATCAGTTATGAATAGTTTAAAATTAAATACATCTAAAGAGATATATAACGAATGATTTATATATACAGGGTTCAGTTTAGTTTAGACAACATGAGCATAGAGAAGAATTTAGGGTCCTTACTGAAATACTACGAATATTCTATTAACATCATCGAGAGGATGAACAAGGAGATACGAAGAAGAATAAGATTATAGATTCACTTCCATCCTAAAAGCGCGCCATTAAGATAATATACCGCAGGGTGGGCAAATTCAACGAAAAATAGTCTCTCCAATCCATAATGGACTTCTATAAATGCCAGTACGACATCATGGACCCATTGCAGAGAAGATATCATTAAGCGTAGACGAAATTTGAAAATGTTACATATCCATACCATGCATATAAATTTACGCCATCATTTTCGTTGTCAGAACCTTTAAAATAGCTGACAAATAAAAGAACATTCTAAAAAATTGTAACGACTTACTATATAAAATATACAGAGTTAAGATTTAAGCTTCCAATTTAAACATCTTCTTTGATTTTTCCTCCAAGCTGCTTAATAGCCTCCTTTGCCATAATTTCCATGGGATCAACTAGAGGAACTGGAAGCTCTTTCGCGTTTATTGCAAGTGGTATCTCTGTGCATCCAGCAAGCAAAAGTTTCGATCCTCTATCAATTAGTTGGTTGGCTATATTTAACAATTGTTTCTTAGCCTCCAAAATTTGCCCGCTCTTAATAAGCCTTATTTGTTCCATGATCTTTTTTTGATCTGATGGAAGAATCACCTCAATCCCCTTCTCTTTAAATGGTTTTTCATATAGCCTCGATTCGACAGTTGCAGTAGTCGCTAATAGCCCAACTGAATCTGATTTGGAAAAAGTCTCTACCGTTAACTTTATCATGTCAAGAATATCTACATCAATACCTTCTTTTATTTCGTTAAACCATATATGTGCTGTATTGCAAGGAATAGCAAATAAATCTGCTCCAACGGACTTTAATTTTTTTATATTATCTATAATGTAGGGAACTGGTGATTCCCCCTTACCGTAATAAAAAGACACTCTGTCTGGAATTTGGGAGTTATTGTATATTATCGCGGGAATATGTTGCTGGTCTATTTTTGCCTCAGTTAGATTTATAAGTTTGTTGAAGAATAATGATGTTGCCTCTGGGCCCATCCCACCAATTATGCCCAACAGTTTCTTTTTAGCCATTTTAATCACTCCAACGGGAGATGATCACTGATCTCCTTACTAAGGTCCACATTCCTCAATTGGCGAGACTTGATTCTTGCAACCTCATAGATAATAAAAGCGATGATCAGGGACATAACAATCTGGAATGACGGCTGCAAAAATATGTTAACATTTGGCACAATAATTACGCTTGGTATCATGATCAATGCAACTATCATTCCAGCTACGGCGGCTATCCTCATTGAGATGGACGTAACTGATTTCTCCCAATTTTTTTTCTCCTTTTTTCTTGAAGTTACTAATACACCTACACCCAAGAAGAATATCACGAGCAAAACCGATACGGATCTAATTGCGACCACTGAAACTCCAACGTAGCTAGTATCAATCAAAAATAGAGTACCTATGAGGGCAGATATGAATAGAGAAAAATCTGGTGCTTTAAATCTGTTAACATGCCCAAAGATCTTGGGCATTATGGCATCTCCAGACCAAGCGAAAAATGTTCTGCTAGCCGCCATCATTTCTGGAGCAATCGTCTTTGCAATGATTATAGTTACTATGATAGACAGTGCATCGCCAACATATGTTGGAGCTACAAGGCTAAGTATACCTGGCACAGTGGCGTAATAAGAATCATGAGACTTTATAAGTGCATATACAAGCGAAGCAGAGATTGCGTGAAAAGTAGCAAGAGCAACTAAGGTGAACAAAACTATAGCAACAATCCATCCCATTACTATTCCGCGTGGCATATTTTTTTTCGTATTTTTGGTCTCTCCTCCTAGGAGAGGTGCCGCACTTAGGCCACCATATGCAAATATGAACAATGTCATTGTTCCAAAGAAAGAAGTATATGTCAAACCAGGGAGAGTTACAGTTGGTACGGGTCCTTTAAAAACCTTACTTGACAGTGCGCCTAACATTGCTGTATTTGAGGTACTAAAACCTGCATACATAGAAATCAGCGCAGCTGCTAGTACAAATAAAAACAACACAATGACTAGATACCCATAGTTTTTAACACCTGAATAATGAAAAGCAAATATAGCCCAGATTACTACCAGACCTATAGCTATGTGGCCGGGGAAAGTAGCGAACCAAGCCCCATTAGATATACCAAGGCCTACTAGTGTGGAAGCCAAGGTCGAACCAGTCGTATAACCTAAGAAACCTATGGCTGAAACTATCCCGGCAAAATATAGAAAGTGTATATAGAAGCCCACTCGAGGATGAATCGTTCTACTCATCCAAGTATATTCACCCCCACTGCTGCTCGCTACTGAGCCGAACTTTTGGAACATGAACACTTTAGGAATAAGCAGCAGGCCAACAACAAACATAGCCAGAGGAACAAGATTTCTAATTCCTGGATATGTTCCAATGCTTGTAGTCGCAACTGCATTAATCCCTGCACCATATTCTTGGCTCACGGCAGAGGCCATAATTGCGAACCAGCCCATAACCTTAGCGAGTTTCAACGTTTGGTAATCCATAATGTATAATAATAACTTATATCTATTAAATTTTTCTCTTATTGGATTTTTTAGAATATTTTATAGAGTATTTTGGGGGATATTCTAACATAATATGATAATTTAATTAATATTTCAAGTAATTTTTGGTACGCGCCAGAGACAACCGTGTTGGCATGGCAACATATGGCATAAAAGGGAGAAGAAATAGAAGTTGTTTATCCGAGCAGTAACCAGAAATCTATGATCCTGAAAGGTTCAGGTATTTAAAGAACAGGAACATAATGTTTGTCACTAGGATCAAGACTAACGCTATGTATGAAATCATCGGGTAACATACACATTCAAAGATAATAAGATTCAAGAATGGTATTCCCATGATACTGGTATACCCCATTATTGATAGAAAACAGGATCGCCTTGCAGACATTATGGATATGCTCGATATCTACATACGTATACCAGCAGAGACGATCCATTGAAATATTTTTCAGTACCATAAAATCATGCCTGAAACTTGATCATCCCGTATCGAAGAGGATCAACGGAATCCTTGTGCAAATATTTACTGCACCGATTGCGTATCTCATTCTTATGATGATTCACGACATGCCTTCCATTTTCATTGTAAACCAGAATTTGATCAGGTGCATTCGGTATGGAATCCCGCTCACATTCAAATCGGATGGCAAAACTACACTACGGTATTATATAACAATTGAACTGCCTGGTCTCCACTGGAGAGAAGACCCTTACCTCCCACATTACAAGGGCATATTATGATCAGGACCCATTATATTAAGGTTTTTTTAAATAAATTTTTTGAAATGGTGGTATTTCCATATGAAACATAGAAAATATAAGACTTAAAACATGAACTTTAGTATAAGATCTCAGATTTTCTTTACTTTTTCTCCGATATCTTCTTAGGAGCAATACTTAACAAAAGTATCCTGTCATACTTTTTTCCATCCTACCATCGGATTCATACGACATGTGCAAGGCTGGTGATGATAAATTTGTATTCACCGGCCCCCCAAATATAGGAGGTTGTCGATCAGGAAGGCTGCAAGGATACAGGGATTTCTAGATTCATTCAAGTATAAGAACGTAGCAGGCAAGTATAAAATTGTAGGCAATGCCGTTCCGCCGTTGCTTGTAAGGGCTATTGCAGAAAGCATATATTCGGTGCTTGCTAAGGCAGTATCAGCTGAGACTTTGGAGGCCCAGAAAGATGTGGCTAAAAAGCCTCGACGGCATACCTGTACCTGAAGATTCCAAGAAAGTCCTGAGAGGATTTGAGGAGGTTCTAGATGCATGGAAGAAAAGCATAGAAAAGGAAATATAAAACGTCAAGAACGATGATAAATACAGGGAGAAGCTATTCGGGATGAGTGTAAGGAAGCTGAATTACCCCACGTTTGATTATAAGCCATAGGGATTCGACCATATTAATTCAATATTGTTATTTTCCTTTCTTCTTTTTCGATTATTTTATTGAGAACGTAGTCGTATGAAAGCGGTTTTACATGCTCGTTTTCCATCCTTGTCTTTATCTCTTTTAACATAAGCAGTGTTTTCATATTTACCCTGAGCGATGTGTCCATATTTTGTTATTTCAACTCTATTGTTATGCATATCACCCACTGAACTCACCTTTTCCTTTTCATATAATTTTTTAATATTTCATTTGCTATTGTCATTTCACCTATTATTGACTTTAATTTTTCATTCTCCTTCATTAAGGACTTATCAGGGTCTTTTCCTTACATTTATAAAATAACGATACTGCTATTCCATGCTCCCTGCATATTTCTGCTATGGCAATATTTGGATTCTGGAATGATTCCATTATAATATTGTATTTCTCTTCACTTATATATTCTTTTAAGTATTTACATTACCTCTTTTATATATTTATATAAATAATTCGTTATATATCTCTTTAGATGTGTATAATTTTAAACTCCTATGAAAAACCTTTACTTAACAATCTTTTATGCCTCCATTGTATTTTAAATTTGCTGAATCCCCCTTTATATCATTATTGCCTTTTAATAATGTATATTCCATAGCCCTTCTTTTCC
>JAKAAK010000216.1 GCA_021797025.1 Thermoplasmata archaeon | reverse complement strand
TTATTATTTTATTTTTGTTAACAATAAGTGGGACAACTCAACACTCTTATTTATATGCATCTTTTAATTTATTACATTCATCGTAGGAATACACTTTTAACATCATTTTGTGTAGGATATTCTAAGGCTTTACAGTTCATATTATCTCATTAAATAATCTCTTTAATAATTTTATATTGTCTCGTAAATACTTCCAGTATATACCTAGTAAAAATATAATAAAAGAATATCAACCAAGAACGAAGTTAAACGACAAGAAATAAAATACATAACTAGGAATAATAGTAAGATGGGAGTAATCAACTGAGATAACTAAAGAGATGAAAAATACCTGTAAGATGTGTAAATAATATCTATAAACGATATAACAAAACTGATGATTACATGATAAGTGGTGAAAAGAAATCTAAGAAAATAACAAACAGTAAAATAGAATTAATAATAGATATTAGGGATAAATATAAATTATCAGGTCTAGGAAGGATAAGAATGCACAGTACTAAAATTCACATCGATATATCTAAAAACTAGTATCATTTATATTGTCTGATATACAATAGCAAAAGTCTTCATAGCATATGTAAGAGAATGAATATTCTTTGTAGTAACAGGAAACAAGGTGATACATGTTTAATTTATATTAAAGATATTGGGGCAATTTCATATTTTAGATTTCATCATCCGGACTATTTTTAAAGGCTAAAGACATAATATTAAATCAATAATTCCATACATTTAAATGGCGATTATAAGCGATTTAAAGGTATTAAAAATTATATGAGATAAATACCATTTTACTTTTAAATGAGGTCTGATAGCGATGTCAAATTATTTATCATTAGTACAAACGCCTTGATATATTAGGTTAAAAAGACGCTTTTTCTACTATTTTTAGGTAGAGTGAAACAAAAATAACTTATTTGTTAACGGGTCCGAAGGGATTTGAACCCTTGACCGATGGATTAAGAGTCCATCGCTCTACCTAGCTGAGCTACGGACCCAGTCGGCTAAATAGGTTATACTAAAATACTATTTTAACTTTTTAGCGTTAAAATAGATGTTTAAAATTTGCTCAATTTAAAGTTCTTATTTAGTACTATTCCGGCAATTAGCACAATTCCACCTATAACTAGGAGCGTTGTTGCAAAGTCACCTACATATCCTATATATACAAGATATTCAGTGGCGCCATACGTTATTGATGTTGATGGTTTTGATGTTGAAAATTCTATAAATGAATAATTGCCTTCGGTTAGATTTCTATACTCTTTTATATTCCCAAAACTAGTATATGTTGGTATTCCCATTCTAGAAAGCATGGAATTATTTGTTATTTCACTGACATTCCTAGATAATACTAGACCGGAACGGCTTGTCGGATTTGTAACAGATATTATAAAGCTTTTAGAATCAACAGTTATATTCTTTGATATATATTCATCACCCTTTATAGTAAAACTTTTCTCACTTATTTTCGGCTTTTCAAAGCTGCTGTACGCATACAGGGAAGCACCAATGAGCACCATTATCACGCCTAATATCAGTATCCACTTTTTCATAAATACCCTTCTCATTCCACGATGTTTTAAATTATAAATTGTTTAATATATTCTATGAATGCCGTTATATATGGAATTCAATCATTCTTTCTATTCAGATAAATTTCTCTGAAGTGGGTAATGAAATACAGAAGTATTATACTGAAGATGAACGATGCAATAAGGAGGATCATAATTGAAATATCCTGATCGATTTTAATTATCAATAATCCCGTAAATAGGGCTCCAAAAAATACACCTGCATGTTGCATTGATGTATAAAACCCTAGATTTCCCCCGTAACTGTTTTTTGGGGCAAGTCTTGTAATAAGAGTGGGGAAAACTGTCTCGCTGATTATATACCCGGAGTAGAAAGCTGCGACGCTTAATCCAAAATATGTTACACCATTCACCCTATTATTCAAGAAAAATAGCGGGATACTTACCAATAGAACTATTAACGATACAAGTGAAAATAGCACTGTCTTGTTCTTGTCTGCTGGCCTTGCTATAGCCAACCCTATAACCCCTGCTATAATAACCACAGGTATCAAAAACTCATAGAAACGGTTGACAGGAAAATATTTAAGTGAGTATAATGGTAGATAAAAATAGAAAACTATCATATAAAAGTAGATAAAAAAACTTATGATGGATATTACTGCTAGTTTGGAATCAATTCTGCTCTTTATTTTGAACATTCTCTCCTTTTTTACTTCATTTACCATTAATAGTGGAATAAATGAGGCTATTCCTATAATTGCAGCTATAATAAAAATAAACGAATAGTTAACTATTGTTGTTAATAATGGACCGATAATAACGCCGATCATAAATGAAAAACCGATTGCTATGCCTATAATTGCATCGGATATGTTCCTTCTTTCCACCGGAACACTTTCATGTACCAGTGCTATTCCAGCTGAACTTACTGCACCAGCCCCCTCAACAAGCCTGCCCAGTATTAAGCCATAGATATTTATCGGGTCAGCACATATCAAATTCCCTATTACAAAGGTAACAATGCCTATTGATATGATCAATTTCCTTCCATAACGATCAGAAAGCCTTCCCAACGGCGTCTGGAAAATAGCCATTGTAATGCCGTATGCTCCTAGGGCAATGCCAATAAGTAAATAAGAACCTGTGAATTTTTCACCATAAAGGGTAAATATTGGCAAAACCATGAATAGACCGAGGGTTCTTAATCCAATTGTTATCGATACCAGTGAAAGAATTTTGAACTGTTTCCTATCAAATACTCGCATCATACATACCCACATCTCGTTATTTGTTAAATCATTTTGTATACTACATACAGAAATAAATAAAAATTATCAAATATAGTATAAAATAAGAATGCATTTCGTCAAATCATGCACATAAACGGATTCAAAATTTCCTAAATATACCCTTCCACAACAATCTTTAATAATTATAAGGTTATAATTAACAGATAAGAAATGCAGGTACTGTACTCATTTAAATATGAAAAATGTTTCGCATCACAGATGATAAACGACTACAATGTGCGAATTAAAATTGTTAATCAGGAACTGCGTGATAATTATGTTTATGAGACCCTGGCCATATATGCCGAGTCAGAAGACCTTCTTGACAAGACCGTATCATATCTTGAAAACTATCCGCATTCCTATGAAGTAGAGGTAATAGAAAGAGAGAGCAATTGTATAACAGTAAATGTTTTAACAAAAAGCTGCCCCCTGATTGAACTCATGAGGCGTAAGCTCATGAGTCCTACCAATAAAATAAAACTTGAGAGGATAGACTATTCTGGAAACATATTCTGGGAGATGAATGTCAACAATTACAATAAAATAAGGCATATAGATGAATCCTTAAAAGAGGTATATGATATAAAGGACAGTAACATCAGAACATATAACGGAAGGCACATAAATATCAAGTCGGAATATATACTGAAAGAGGCATTTGAAAGAGGTTATTTTGATGTGCCCAAAAAAGTCGGGCTAAAGGAGCTTTCATCTATTCTAAATATCCCTCCTACAACTTTGGACCTCCTGTTGAGGCGCCAGTTGAGGCAGGTAATCCAAAAAACCGTAAAATAGATTATTGTCATTGGAGTTTAGATCATTATAGACATATATTATCTATAGATTTTTGATATAAAAATAAATTTATCGAACCAGCTTTCATCTGAATACACTGAGCTGAAACACGATTGAAAGAACAATCAATATGGTAAAAAACTGGTGCATGGGTACTATGAATCCAGGTCTGGATGCTGATTTATTTACAGAAATGAATACTATTATGCCTACTATTATCTGAAATCCGATTATTATCAATGCAACATTGTAGTTAAAGAAAAACAGGATCAGTGTAAACAGGAACAGTAATACCGCCAGGCCATGAATTGTCCATATCCACTGTGCCTTTGTTTTTGGCATTTTGAAATATCCAATAGCTTTCTGGTATCCTCTTTCCCCGGTTGTCATTCCGCCCATGTATATAACAGCGAAGAAAAAGTACAGCGGTATATTATGATAAATCAGTGACAGAATATTTCCAGCCACTGGATAAATGATTAAAAGATATGTAAGGGCAGTTGAATAGGCTAGAATATCATGTAGCCCCTGTACCACTGACGGGGCTTTTCCGGCCAGAGTGTAAAGAGTGGCCATGCCCAGTAGTGCAGTTATAATTACCAGAATTAAACCTGTTATTTCCAGTGACCCATGTATTAAAACAACCATTATTAGCGCATTTATCCCCAGCAATGTGGCAAGTATTCTATGCCATACCTCTGGGTCACCTGCTTTTGCCTTCAATGGCATATCCTTTGTATAGGGCCATTTTGTTCCAAGGGAGAGCCCATATCCATACCCCTCAACTGTTCCACCCACTATAATTATTCCAAAAGCAAGAATTATCTGGAATACAAAATAATAATATAAAATAACATTCATTCAATTCACCATTTACTTTTTAAGTTCTGTGTTCTTTCTCACCATTACAAATTCTTCGCTATTATTAAATTCTTTATTTCTATGCCCAAATTTTTCCCGTAGATAATTCCTTACATCGTAAAAATATATATTTCCATAGGGACATGCTCTAATGCAGTCTCCGGAACCCACACATTTTACGCTTTTGAACTGGCCACTCTTTATAAACGAACCCGGCATTGTGGATAGCCCAACCTCGCACGATGTAGCACAATCCTTTGTTTTGCATGTTCTACATACATTTTTATCCTTTACCTTGAGCTTGAAAAATCCAAGCACACTGAAAAAACCTATAAGTGTTCCTGTTGAACACCATCCGTATTTTCTGCAGGGGCTCATGCCAACAAATGGTATGGAGAAAAAGAAAACATACCATAATATATTCCATATAAAATAAGAATAGAAAACGGAGGGGTCAATTCCATATATGCTGAAACTTAGATTTCCAGTAGTTGTATACATATACGAAAATAAAGATGCAAGTATTGCCCAGATCCATGAGCCTGTGGCTATAAAAAGTACTGAATCGGTGAAGTAACTAGTTCTCTGTTTTTTACTTATTTTAGATTCGTAATTATATTTTATCATTGACTGCCCCAAGGTTCCTCCGTACATTACGGCTGACGGGCATAGAGTTGAGCAGTATGACCTTCTCCCGAAAAGCAGTGCCAGAAAAGCATACAGTGCATAAGAGCCCAGTAGGGGGAGAATAAGATATGGATATAGTGCAGCCTGGGCACCTGTATTTGCCCATAATGGGAGCTTATTATAGTATAATGGATTAA
>JAKAAK010000020.1 GCA_021797025.1 Thermoplasmata archaeon | reverse complement strand
ATGGACTTATGCAGAGCTGAAAAATTCTGCGGGAAAAGATTTCCTTTATGATTTCAATATACTTCCAGAGGGAAATTTTTATGATAACAATTCCCGGCAGTCTGGCAGGAATATACTGTTTATGAACAGGGATATTGCAGGGAATCCCACTAGGTTGCACAGAGAAGAACTGGAAAAACTCAAAAAAGTTCGTGGTACAAGGGTAAAGCCTGCTGTTGACGATAAAATACTTGTCGACATCAATGGGCTCGTCATAAAATCACTGTCACTTGCATCAATGATTTTCCATGATAAGAGCATGCTCAAAACTGCAGAGAGCGCAGCGGATTTCATCATGAATGACATGTACCGAGACGGCAAACTTTTGCATTCTTACAGAAATGGATCTGCCAAAATAGAGGGCATGTTCGATGATTATTCTTATATGGTATCCGGCCTCCTGTCACTCTATGAGGCATCACAGAATGATATATATCTGGACTATGCAAGAGATCTGCATAACACACTCGTAAAGACTTTTTATGATGATATCAACGGAGGATTTTATTCAACCGGGGGTGATCTGCTAGTCAGATTAAAAGAAACCTATGACAATGCCATACCCTCTGGATTTTCCTTTGAGATCGGGAACCTTATAATATTCAATTATCTGGATAGCAAGTTCCAGGATGTTCTGGATAAATCCATAAATTCAATAATGCCGGATATGGAAAGACAGCCCATGTTTTTTTCTTTTACGATTTCATATCTGTTCAATTTGATTGAATTTTACAAAGTTGAAACAGGGTCGGAAGATGTCCTCAACTATCTGGGAAGCCATTATCCATACAACTACTACTTCCTGAAATTTGACAGTAATGTTATATCCATATGTGATACAAATAAATGTTTTATTGTGAGGGGGCTCCCGGATTTGAAACGGCTGATCAACTGGTAACCATCTTCCCCTGATAGAGTATGTGTTTTCGCCTTAATAAGGTTAAATAGCCTTTTGTAATGATTACAGTCATGAAGTGCATTATTTGTGGGAAAAACGAGGCTTATAAATCAGGCCTCTGCCGGAGTTGTCTGGCAGATAAAATTCAACTTAAATCAGAAAATATGGATCTAACAGTGTGCCCGAAGTGCGGGGCAGTTCGTTTGGGGAAATCCTGGCATTATGATAATGGTGATCGTTATATAGTTAGAAGTGCAGAATCACATATTATAATGGATAAAAATGATAAAATTTCACGTGTTGAAAGCTATAATATCGGTGAAAATGAAGTAACCCTCGATTTAATAATAGAAGATAAGAATCTGGGAGAAATTGAAAAGGAGATCTCTGTACCGCTGAAGGTTTCCAAGGAAAGTTGCCCTGTCTGTAACAAGGTAACCGGATCTTATTACGAATCTGTTATACAGTTAAGAACATACACCACACAGTACGGAAAAATTCTGGAAGACGCCCGGGATACTATAGTTAAATTCATGAAAGGGCTCAACAGGAATGATCCAAACTCGTTTATATCCCGGATAGACACGTTAAAAGAGGGCCTGGATATTTACCTGGGAAAAAAGGAGGATGCAGTAAAAATAGACAAATTAATGGAGCTTGATTATTTTTGCAATATGAAAATCACAAAGTCGCTGGCGGGAAGAAAAGACAGTAAAGACCTTTTCAGATACACTCATCTAGTCAGGATACTGGATTTGGTGCCCGGATCGGTTATTTATGGCGGATCATATTATTTGGTGAAAAGCATCAGATCAAATACCATGGAAGTTATAGACACAGGAAAAGGCAATACTATAACAATTAGCTCCAAGGAGTTTTTCAGGGGATCATTCAGGGTAATTGTTAAGGATCCGGACAGGGAAAAATTCATTGTCCTGGCCAGTCATGATGGTGAATCACAACTTATGAATTCCAGAACATTTGAACTTATTACCTATAAAAAAGAATTCGCCGGTAAGGAAATAGACCTTTACAGGTATGATAATAAATTCTATGCACTATGAAAAGCATTTTAAATCCTTTGTAATGGACGTGCATGGAAATTAAATCAGAATGGGGCAGATTGAAAAGGGTTATAATGCACCGGCCAGGAACCGAAATAACCTATGCTATGCTGGCCCCTAAACCATTCCTGTTTGAAAGGCCATTCAATTACTCCATAGCAGACTGGGAGCATAAAAATCTTCAGGCTGTTCTGGAAGAAAATGGGGTACATGTGGATATACTGGAAGATTTAATTGTCAATACCGCAGATAAAAATTCCTCTTTCAGGAAAAAACTGGAGGATAAAATACTATCCCTTGTAAATTTCTATGGAACAAGTGAATCAATGGAAAATGCCAGACGGGACCTGGAAAAGAATATAGAATATATAGATTCTCTTTCATTATTTCAGGCTCTGATCATGGAACCCTCCATAGATTTAAAGGAATACGTTACAGGCATACAGTATCCTAGAGTGTATTCAAACCTGCCACTTGCAAACCTTTACTTCATGAGGGATCAGCAGGCAGTATCATCCGGTGTTCTGATCGGAAATATGAAGATGCAGCAGAGAAGGAGAGAAACTGATATAACATCCTTTGTTTTCAAAGAAATTCTCGGTGCAAAACTAAAGAGAATAGAAAACGGTTTTTTTGAGGGAGGGGATTTCATACCTGCAGGAAACTTTTGCCTCATAGGCACCGGTAACAGGACAAATGAAAGTGGCGCAATCGAGGCAATGAACTCAGGGATATTCGATTTTGATCGTATAGTGATCATTTCAAATCCATTGTACGGCTTCATGGATGGCCACGACCTCATGGTAAATATGCATCTTGACACTTATTTCAATATTCCAGCGGCCGGGACAGTTATCACCTCAGTGGAGCTTGCAAAATCAGCACAGGCAACAGTATATGTTAAAAACACGGATGGCAAATATTCCGGAGATTCAAGGACAACCCTCTATGAATTTATGAAAGGCGAAGGCTATAATTTCATTGACCTAGGCATAAGTGAACAGCTTTCTTATTCCTCCAACTTTCTTACGGTATCGGATGGTAAAATAATTGCAATAGATTCCGCCAGGGTAATAGAAAAACTCCTGGCTGAAAATGTATTCGATGATATCACAAGGGAACACATAGTTACTGATATGCGTTTGAGAAAAGGCAAAATGTTTCCGGACCGGAAAGAAGTATATAATAGCGGAATAGACGTAATAAAAATAGATTTGAGTGAAATAACGGGTGGATATGGCGGAGCACATTGCATGACATCGGCAGTGGATCGGGCATGATAATAGGGCATCTATTAATATAATATAACAGGAATAATTGAATTCATATAATGACGACATTTAAATTATGTTATATTAATTAAATTCCATTTTACTCGGCGCAGGACTAAGAGTACATGCCGCCAGCGCCTGCAGATGCAAGCTGGCAGGTCAAACCGAAACAATAACCTTATAAATTTATAAGCAATAATGTATTTCACTAATAAGTTAAGCTCAATTAATAAGAGGGATTTAATGGCAGATAGAAGAAGATCAACTACAAAGGATAAGTGGAAGGAGAAGTCATGGTACACAATTGTGTCACCATCCTATTTCGGGGAAAAGGAAATCGGTCTGAGTCCAAGTTCAGATCCAAAATATATGATAGGTAGAACCATCGCAGTACCTGTTTCTACATTTACCGGGAACTTCAAAAAGGCAAGTTCCATGGTTTTATTCAAGGTAGATAACTGTGAAGGAAAACGCTGCACAACAAAATTCATCGGGCATGAAGTAAGTGATGATACAATAAGAAGGATGGTAAGAAGAAGAAGGGAAAGGATGGACATTGTTACTGATGTGAAGACCAAGGATTTCTTTAATGTAGCAGTTAAACTTGTTCTCGTGGCCGATCAGAAACTTACCGGCACAAAAAGATCTGAAATAAGATCTGCTGTTGTTGATTATATTATCACCAGGGCAGCGGAAATGGATATGGGAACATTTGCAAATTATATAATAGGTGACGACGTATACGGAGACCTTGTAAATTCCTTAAAGGAAGTTTACCCTATCAGAAAGATAGAGATAAGGAAAACTGAAATTGGAAATCGCGAGGTACCTGAAACGAACAACCAGGAACCTGTAGAAGCTGTTCCAAACTAATATTTTATATGCCGGGGTGGCTCAGTTGGTAGAGCGTCGGACTCATAAGCCAACAGCTGAGATATCCGAAGGCCTCGGGTTCAATCCCCGACCCCGGCATTATACTTAAATGTCAATTTTCGGATAGTGGCTGCTAAATCATAATTTTATTTTAACCCTGTTTTTAGTATCTTTATATGTTGATTTATGAATAAAAATAACATTCAATAGTATTTAAATATATACTACTATATATGCCATTAGGCTTATGATTGCCACCTGAAACACTAGCTGTATCGTGGCAACCCTTGAAATATTCATCAGATTGTTTGATACCATGCTTTTGTCCCAGTTTTCACCTGCAAGTTCCCTGGAAATCTTCAGAGACATGGGCAGAACGAAAGCAAATGTAAGTAGAAGCAATAGTGCAGCTATGGAAAAAATGCCAATAAAGAGTGGATCCAATGAAATTATTTTTTCACGTATGGCCAGGGCAATTCCAGACGAAACAGTAAATATTGATATTGCAGGTATAAAGTAAAGTGTCATGGGTATGAGCCTCTCGGCTATATTTGCCTTAATATTAATGTCCAGACTATTGATCACTATGAAAAAAATTGCTCCAAGAAATACATCCACACCTGTCCACAATGCACCATATAGAACATGTACATAATCCAGGACAAGAATTCCCGGGATAATTATGCCGGCAGAGAATACTATAGCCAGGACTGCAACCGATATTAAACCTGTTCTGGAATGGTGGATATGGCTCATAGCACAGACACCGTTGAAAAGTATGCCATCAGCGCTATTATAGCTATCTGCATAATAACCTGACTCAGAGATAACTTGAGGTTTAACATGGTAAGCCTTATAATTTTGTCCTTATTTTTAGCCCCATGCAGAATTTCATTATAAACTCTAAGCTCATTTGGTAGAAATATTCCTATTCCCTGGATCAGAAGTGCAAAGGCTATTACCAGTGCAGCAACAATATATGGAGATGAGAACGGGATGTGCATGGACATGGCGAGATAAATCCCGGCAGTTATGGTGACAGAGGAAATTGCTGGCATAAAGAAAAGCATTGTCGGTGTCAGTCTCATGGAAATGTTTGTTTTTTCAGCATTGTTCAGGCCTTTCATCACATATGAAAAGAATAAACCCATGACCAGATCCATTCCAGTCCACATAGATCCAGCAACAACATGGAAATATTCGAGGAAATAAAAATTATGCAACTCAAGTATTATAGCAAGTAGGATTGGGGGTATCAGAAGCATGGGCAGTCCCCTTGACATGGAGCTCCTCATATCAAAACGGCTGTCAAAATAGACTGATGTAGAATTATCAGTTATCACACTTTCAAAATATTATTAACTATAAAAATATATTTATGCTAACAAAAATTTCTAACATTAAAAGCTGAAAACTTATGGGTTAACATTTTTGGGAAGCCAGCAATAACCTTTAAGGCAAACTTCTACTTCGCAAACAACTATTAATGTGCGAGTGCCGGGATTTGGACCCGGGTTAGTGGCTTGGGAAGCCACTGTGATACCAGGCTACACTACGCTCGCTTTTTCATTTATCATCAGGACATGTAATACAACAAGCACACTTAGTAGAAGCTTTATCATGCTATACAGCACATCCTTCCTGAATTGAAATGGCTATGTTAAAAATATTTATAAACGTTACTATGGCAATCAAATCTATACCATATCATCTGCCTATTTGGAATTTCAAAAATTTCAATATATTTTAACCTGCCGCCTCTTTGCAAGATCGAGTACTTTTAATCCCATCTCAGTAGGCTCGTAATTCTTATCCATCAGCCCCATTTCATATAATCTCTGGCATTTTTCGGCATTGTCCTTTCTTTCCCTCTTCAGAAGGATAAGCCTGAGGCACAGAATATCTACATATTTTATATATTCTCTTTCGTTCATATCCCTCAATATGTAATGTCCATTGTTTGCAATATGATAGTATGTGTGGTGTTTATGGACTTCATTTGTTTTTTTCAACTTTGCCTCCGTTCTTTTTACAGAGGAACCTGAATATTTTTCTATAAGTCCCATAGAATACAGTCTTTCAATGTATATCTGTACTTTGGCCTGAGGTATGCTGGTATAAATTTTGATATTTTTGGCATAATCAAGTTTGGCAAGTTCGAAGTGTTTTAAAACCATGAGCATTTCGTGGTCCATGACAAGCATCTTTTTTATTTCATCATCTTCCATATATTAATTATAATGTCAACACTCTATAAAAATATAAGCTGTTACAGGATACGCGTTGTCAAGTGTCATACAATAGGTGCCAAAGCAAACCTTAAACTACCCCTTCGTGATTTCAATTTGGTGTTTATATGGAAGATTTAGATCCGTTTGATATAGCGCTTGCCCAGCTAAACAAGGCTGCGAAAGTAATGAAGCTAGACAGTGCAACAATTGATGTGCTGAGCTCTCCCAAGGAGATTCTCCAGGTAAGTATACCTGTAAAGATGGATAACGGTGAAACAAAGGTATTCACCGGATTCAGAGTACATTACAATAATGCAAGGGGACCGATGAAAGGCGGAATAAGATATTATATAAAAGAAAACCTGTCAGAGGTGAAGGCTCTTTCCGCATGGATGACATGGAAAACAGCACTCCTGGGACTGCCATTTGGCGGTGCAAAGGGTGGAATTATATGTGACACCAAGAAAATGAGCAAGAATGAACTTGAAAAACTGAGCAGGGGATACATAGATGCAATTGCTGACTTTATAGGGCCAGAGATTGATGTGCCTGCACCTGATGTTTACACAACCCCACAGATAATGGGATGGATGATGGATGAATATGAAAAAATAGTAAGACATTCCGCCCCGGGCGTTATCACGGGAAAACCCCTGACACTCGGCGGTTCCCTGGGAAGGGGAGATGCCACAGCAAAGGGAGGAATGTATGTTCTGAGAGAGGGAGCAGAGTACAAGGGGATTGACCTAACAAAGGCAAAATATGCAATACAGGGTTTCGGAAATGCCGGCCAGTTCGCTGTTAAATTCGTGAATGAGATGTTTCATGGAAAAGTTGTTGCAGTTTCAGATTCCAGTGGAGGAATATACAAGGAAAGTGGAATAGATTACAATGAACTTCTGGCACACAAGGAAAAGACAGGTACAGTGGAAAACTTCCCGGGATCCAAAAACATAACAAACGAGGAACTTCTTGAATCCGATGTTGATGTGCTTATTCCCTCGGCAATAGAAGACCAGTTAACAGGAGAAAATGCATCAAGAGTAAAGGCAAAAATAGTACTGGAACTGGCAAATGGACCATCAACTCCCGAGGCAGATGAAATATTCTTCAAAAAGGACATACTTCTCCTTCCGGATTTCCTGTCAAATGCAGGCGGAGTCACAGTATCATACTTTGAATGGGTTCAGAACATAACCGGTGATTACTGGACAGAGGAAGATGTATACAGCAGACTTGATAAGAAAATGACTGCTGCAACCAAGGATGTACTGGATGTACATGAAAAGTATAAAACTGACCCGAGGACAGCAGCATACATAATAGCCATACAGAGAGTCGTAGATGCCATGAAGGCAAGGGGACTCTTAAATTAATTTTTTGTATTTATTTTTTTGAAAAGAATGTTTATAATATACCTATCCATGTCATGATTATATGACAAGAATGAATATTTCTGTGAAAAATCTAAAAGACGTAGTAGAGATGCTAAGCACCGTGGTTACCGAATCAAAGTTCAAAATAACCTCAACTGGCATAACCGTCAACGCTGTTGACCCAGCACATGTCGCCATGGTTTCTCTGGAAATTCCAAAAAATGTTTTTGCCGAATATGATGTAGAAGCTGAGGAGGAAATATCACTTGACCTTGAGAAGGTAAAAAGCATTTTGAAATTGGCCTCAAGTAATGATTCCATGGTAATTGTAAAAGACAGGGAAAAATTAAAATTTGAAATAGGGAATATAATAAAAAGCATATCACTGCTGGACAATAATCAGATTACAACTCCAAGGGTTCCTCAGATAGTTGCAGAGGACTACGTAGTAATGATCAAGGGAGAATTCGAAAGGGGCCTCAGAGCAGCAGAGGATGTTTCCGACGCAATCAGGCTTACGATGACGCCTGACAACTTTTCTGCAAAATCAACATCGGATGCAGATGAGAGTGAAATGATACTCCAGAAGGATACACTAAAAGAAATTCAGTGCCATGAAACCATAAAATCATCGTATCCCCTGGAATATCTTCTTAAATTCATGAGGTCAATATCTCCAAGTGAAGAAATAAAGCTTTCATTCAAAAGTGATTATCCGCTCACAATTGAATTCAATCTTGGCACAGATTCTCCTGAAAGAATAAAGGGAAGATTCCTGCTTGCACCGAGAATGGAATCATAAGCGGGCACGAGGGGATTTGGACCCCTGATTTACAGCTTAGGAGGCTGTTGCCCTATCCATGCTAGGCCACGTGCCCATTTCATACGTAATCAAACAAAAGCATTTAATTTTTTTTAATTGTAAACCAAAAATATATTTGTTTGTGGTAAAACTTACAGGGAATTGATTTCCCTTATCATTTTAACGCAACTTTCCATGGCATCCTTTGCCATATCTATCCTCGCCTCTGCCTGCAATCTGGATTCCCCAGATCCTGAAATACCGAGAGCCACAGGTTTTTCGTACTCCAGGGACAGGTCTGTTATCTTTCTGGCAGCGTTATCCATAATAACCCTGTGATGATCTGTTTCTCCCCTGATTACGGCGCCCAAAGTGACAACACCATCTATATTATCCATCTTTAGCAGCTTTTTTATGGCCAATGGCATATCAAATGTGCCCGGTACCCTGAAAATCTTTTCTACTTCAACTCCCAGGAATTTCGCATGATCTACCGCTCTTTTCATCATCATTTCTGTTATATCATAATTAAATTCCGCTACAACTATCCCAACTCTTATTTTTTCCATATTATCACCTAATGTTTATGTGAACCTGCACCATCTGTGGCAGGTCCCTTATCTTCAAAACCCTGCCTCAAACCCATACCCGCATTTCTGGTTAACTTGTCCCTGTCAAACAGCAGGTTATACGCATTCAAAGCATGTTCCCTGGACCTTCTGTCGCAAAGCCAGGCAAGCTCTGCATCATCCTTCGCCTCATCCTCATGGACAAAAACCTCTATTATGTGCATTTTTTCCTGCAATTGAACTTCCATGATTCCGGTAGAGGCGATCTGGGCAGACATCTTGTCCACCGGCATAGGACCGGGCATTCCAAATGCCATTACCAGGTCGCAACCGTAATCTTCAAAAAGAATTTTACAGGCTACAGGGATGTCCTTTATACCAGGAACAGTGTACCTTTCCACTACAAATCCTGTGCCATATGCATACAGTTCGTCTATTGCAGATCTTGCCATATCGTACCTGGCAAAGGTAGTATCCACTATCCCTATTTTTTTCAATGGTTCTCACTCCATGCACTGATTATCTCCTCTCCTGTGACAAAACCATATCCATGTTTTCTGGCGTAATCCTCAGTCTTATCTCTGGTCATTGATTTTCCATTATCATCCAGCATTTCAACTATTGTTGCTGATGGAACCAGGCCAGCCTCTTCAACAAGGTACGTGCTTAATTCTGTATGCCCACGCCTTCTTGAGAAATACCCTCTTCTTGCAATTAAAAGATGTATATGCCCAGGAGTTCTGAAAACGGACCCAAAACTCTCAGATGCTGTCCCGTTCATTTTCATATCTCTTATGAAATCGCCAAAATGCCGGATTGTTAGAGACCTATCATTGTCAGATATCCCTGTAAAAGTATCCCGTGAATTTATCGTAATGGAAAAAGTGCTGTCTTTATCATATTTCATGTCATCCGCATTCAGTACGGATTTGTCCATACCGAGGCATTCCCTGAAAAGGTCTTCAATATAGGGAAGCCCTAACTTTTCTGCATCATCTTGTTTTATCGTTGTACATATGAGGCCACCTCCATCTTTCCTCATTATACGTATGAAATCCGGTGTGATGAACTGGGATGGTATTACTATATCTGTCTCCCCCTCACGTGTGTCTGCATCGAATATTAGCACCGGATTTCCATTTCTGAATGCTGTTATTGCATCTGAGTACATACCGGAGCATTGCCGCAATATATTTAATATTTTAGTATCTACTCAAAAATATGTAAAATAGATGACTTAAAATAGTGTTTTTTTGTCACTAACTGGTATTCATTGAGCAGCTGATTTTTAAAAAATATATACGCTTCGCTTAGGGGCACGCCATTTTTCTGTAGAAATTTTCTTGGATTGTCAATTGCAAATTTAAGTATATCAGAAGGGCTAATATACGTGCTGAAACGTTGATACCTGTAAAGGAAATCCATTTCACTGAACATATCTGGCTCCGTTACAAATACATTATCTGTTCCGAGCATTATTTCAATGCCTGACTTTACGAATCTTCCATAATCCGGCCGTTTTCCGTAAAATATGTTTGATCGCGGTGTTATTGCTACAGGAATTCCACTTTTACCCAGCAAATTAAGGTCCCTATCATCAGCCTCTATCCCGTGTACCAGGAATGATGGATTAAGATCCAGAACAATGTCAATATCCTCCCTTTTATTCTCGCTGAAATGTAGTGCAAATATTTTTCCCATCTTTCTGGCCCCTCTGGATGCTTTCATTGCCTCTCCATAATCAATATCTGAAATCGAGCTCAGTGCAATCCCATCGGACGAATCCAGAATTGCTTCAATGGAATCGTTGCAGTATGGCCTACCCAGTATAACTGGATGTATATGGCGGGATTTTGATTTCTTGATAAGTTTGATACCATCCAGACCACCCTCCCTGAAATCCATATAAGACAGCGTTCCATTTTTCCACATGAACTGGTTTGCCTTCCTGATTCCGTTGATAATTGAATCTGTATCGGCATGTTCTAGCATTCTGTGTTTAAGTCCTCCGGGGCCCACTATGTCAGGCAGTGTTCCTGCGGGTTCATCACTGATAAACGAGTCCCCAACATGCGTATGGGCATTTACAGGCATCGGTATAATAGTCCCATAAAGTCCATCATTTGCAATACCTGTTTTGAATGCAGGTATGCCGGATAGATCGAGAGTCCCATGCCGTAATTTTCCATTGAAATATATATTCCCACTGACCTTCATAATCACACTTCCATTACAGTATTATGGTATAGCTGTTTTTCCATATTGTTAATAGTTATAAATACTTATTTTTTAGTAATATCTCAAAATTGTTATATTAGAACACCATTAACCTATATGCTTCCAATGGTAACAATAAATGTTGCAATGTCTTTGAACGGGAAAATATCATCAGAAAACGGTCGTTATACAATATCTGATGCAGATGATATGGAAAGGGTGCTTTCGCTAAGAAAATCTGTTGATGCTGTACTTATTGGTGCAAATACTGTTATAATGGATGACCCTGTTCTCCATTATTCCAAACGCAGAATAGTCCTTGACGGGGAATTTAAGCTATCCGATAAGTATAAAATCTTCGATGGTAGCGTGAAAACGTATATCGTATCCAGGAAAAATAAACACATAAAGAATGCCCAGACCGTTATTGTAAACGACACCGAAATAAGAGGCATAATGGAAAAACTGTATTCCCTGGGAATAAAATCTGTGCTTGTTGAGGGGGGAGTACAGGTTATAAACGAATTTCTGGATGCTAATTTATTCGATCAGTTCTTTGTATACATAGATCCGGGACTTATCCTGTCGGGCAAATCACTCTTTCCAACTGCTGACAGGAGGATGGAATACAAAGTGGAACAATGCCATAGGGGAATTCTTTTAAGTATTAAAAGTATATACATCTGATTATAATGGAAAGCAACGGATTTTTAAGGTTAAAGTGGGCAAGGGATCATATGCCCGTATCTGCAAGTATAAGAGAACGTTTCCTTAAGGAAAAACCATTCAAGGGCATTAAAATAGCAATGGCATTGCACGTGGAGGCCAAAACAGGCATATTTGCACTGCTGCTTTCAGAAGGTGGCGCGGAGGTAAGGCTTGCATCATGCAATCCCCTCAGTTCGGATGATAGCGTTGTTGAATCACTAAGGAAAGACTATAATTATATGGTATATGCAAGAAAGGGGGAAACGGAAACAGAATATTACGATAATATCAAAAAGACGGTTGAGGTGAAGCCGGACATTATAATAGATGATGGCGGGGACCTTACAAATCTAGTTGCATCTGATCCGGAACTAGTAAAAAATGTAATGGGTGGCAATGAAGAGACCACAACAGGAGTTGTAAGACTCAAAGCAATGGAAAAGGCAGGGGCATTAAAATTCCCTATGTTCGACGTGAATGATGCACAGATGAAGCATTTCTTTGATAACAGATACGGTTCCGGCCAGAGTGCCCTGGATGGTTTCATGAACGCAACAAATATACTCATAGCCGGAAAAAATGCTCTGGTTGCAGGCTATGGATATGTAGGGAAAGGTGTAGCCATGAGGTTAAAGGGCATGGGTGCAAGAGTAACAGTCACCGAAGTCGATCCAGTCAAGGCCATAGAAGCCGTCATGGACGGATTCAACGTTGACCGCATGAATAATGCTATAAGGTATACAGATCTTCTTTTCACAGCTACGGGCATGAAAAATGTGGTAAGCTATGATGATATGCTTGTAGCCAAAAAGGGAATAATACTGGGAAATGTAGGGCATTTCAACAATGAAATAGATTACGCTTCCCTGGAGAAGAGGAATACAGGAAAGGTACAGGTCAGGAATCTTGTTACAGAATACAGGCTTGAAAACGGAAATACGGTAGATCTCATATCTGATGGAAGACTTTTAAATCTGGCTGCAGGCCAGGGTCATCCAGTTGAAATTATGGATCTGAGTTTTGCACTCCAGGCGCTCACCGCAGAATACATAGTTAAGCACAGGAAAAATCTATCAAATAAAGTATACCCGGTGCCAGAAGAAATCGATTATGAGGTTGCAAGAATAGCACTGAATTCAATGGATTTTAAAATAGATAGTTACACAGAGGATCAGCTGAAATATCTTAACAGCTATGAGGAAGGGACATAGATATTTATATAATTTTTATATTGATCCACATGAAAATAACTGCTGTTAATATAAATGGGAAAAAGCATCTTGCTCTGTATAAGGATGGAAAACTGGCTCTTCTGGATGATTATGGCATAAAATCAGTGCAAATCTCCTCTCTTTCGGATGAAGATTTCAAAAAGATCAATGATATAAGTGATTTCAGGGATTACCAATTTTCCTATGAATCAATCATAGATGAGAACTCAACGCTTATGTGTATCGGTCTCAACTATAAAAGCCACGTATCAGAGCATGATGGAGGCAAAATCCCTGACACTCCTGTGGTATTTACCAAGTCAAATAATACTTTCACTGGCAATGGAGCCACAGTTGATACCGGAAATGATCTGAATGTTGATTATGAGGGGGAACTCTGTGTGATGATAGGCAGAAAGGCCAGAAATGTTTCAGAAAAGGATGCACTAAAATATGTTCTAGGCTATTTCACGGGAAACGATGTGAGTTCAAGACTTCTTCAGTACAGAACTTCCCAGTTTTATCTTGGAAAAAGTTTTGATAATTTTTATCCTAACGGCCCCTATATATCCATAGGTGAAATTGACAATCCGCAAAAACTTAAAATACAGACAAGGGTAAACGGGGAACTCAGGCAGAATTCTTCCACAGATATGATGATATTCCCGGTAAATACACTGATCAGTTATATATCGAAGTATATCACCTTGAGGCCTGGCGATTGCATTTCAACAGGAACCCCCTCAGGAGTTATTATGGGCATGCCGAAGGAAAAACAGAAATGGCTGGGAAATGGTGACACCGTCGAGGTGGAGATAGATTCACTGGGCAAACTTTCAACAACTTTCAAATAAAATGCAGTACACTCTCATATTGAAACCGCCGGAAAAAATAAGACGCCGGATTACGGAAATCAAAAAGCATCTGGAAAACATTTATGGCTATACCGGATCGCTGAGCTGCAAAGGGGTGCATATAACCATGGCATACCTTCCAAATCCTGAATCCCTGGATATTATTTCTGTGAAAAGAATGTGTGAAAATGTCTCTCCATTTCACTTTACCATGAGTGGTACCGGTTATTTTGAGAAGGAAAAAAACGGGAAAAAATCATATATCGTATACCTCAATGTTATCCCCTCACCGGAAATGGTAACATTTCATTCAATGCTTGTAGAAGCCCTGAATTTAAATGCTATGGATACCGGCAGATTTGTTCCCCACATTACTCTCATCAGGAAAAACGTTGATGAACAGCGGCTGTATGAAATACTGAAATTTGCCAGGAATTTGAATATGGCAGGTTGTTTCCAGGCAAACTACCTTATACTGGGGAAAAGAAAAAAACAGAATAACCACTGGCATTTTGAACATCTCAATTTCAGTAAAATTTAAAAGCATTTCATAATAACAATATATGAAGAATATCATTCTTTTAATCATGGACGGTCTCGGCGATAGGCCCAACGTAGAACTGGGCAATAAAACGGCACTTCAGGCCGCTGACAGGCCTAATCTCAACAGGCTTGCATCAAATGGAACCACCGGGTTGATGTCACCTGTATCATTCGGAATCAGGGCCGGTTCCGATACATCCCATCTTTCCATACTCGGATATGACCCTCTAAAATACTATACAGGCAGGGGGCCATTTGAAGCCCTCGGGCTCGGAATAGAGCTTAAACCTGGAGATGTAGCCTTCAGGGCAAATTACGCAACCGTAAAGGGGGGCAAAGTTATAGACAGGAGAGCCGGCCGGGTACATGGTACTGATGTTCTTTCGGCTGATCTGGAAACAGAAATAGACGGTATCAGATTTATAGTAAAATCCGGGGTAGAGCACAGAGCTGCCGTAGTCATGAGGGGCTATAACCTTTCAGATAAAATTACCGAGACTGACCCACATACAGTAAATTCTCCACCTGAATATACCAGGGCCCTTGAACCGGAAGCTGAATTTACAGCTACTGTTATCAACAAATTCCTGGATAGGTCCAGAAAAATACTGCAGGATCATGAATTCAATCGAAAACTGAACTCGGATGGTAAACTGCCCGCAAATGAAATCATGCTTCGGGGAGCCGGTAAAATCCCTGCTATCCCCCCATTTCAGGAAAAATATTCTATGCGGGCAGCCTGCATATCCGGAACGCCATTAATCAGGGGAATAGCGGGATTGGCAGGTTTCACCAATCTGAAAGTCGAAGGGATGAATGGAAGGGTTGATACAAATTATAAGAATATAATCTCTGCTGCAGTAAAGGCACTGGACACCTACGATTTTATACTTGTAAATATCAAGGGCACCGATATAGCCGGCCATGATAGAAAACCGGAACTGAAAAAATCTGTAATAGAACAGGTAGACTCCGTCATTGCTCCTTTTCTGGAACGCCTTGATGATACACTCATAGTTGTGACAGGAGACCACAGCACCCCATGCTCATACGGTGATCACACAGGTGACCCCGTTCCGGTGATGTTTGCAACAAATGGGATCATAAATGATGATGTCCGGTATTTTGATGAATTAAGTGTATCATCTGGATACTATAAAATAACCAGCAATGATATCATGCCTATTATCATGTCATATTCGGATAGAGCAGTCAAATATGGTGCATGATTAAATCATTTTGATTAATTCATCCGATTTGTTTACATCATATGCTAGGAGTTCATGGCTCAGATATGATTCTGGGAAAACGGATCTTGCATCATCCAGAAGAAGATCAAGATCATTGTACCTGGAACTGTAATGGAATAAAAACAACCTTTTTACCGAACCTTCAAGTGCAATTTCTGCTGCCTGCCTGGAAGATGTATGGCCATATTCATTTACAATTGGCTCCATAGATGAGTCCATAGTAGTGTCATGTATAAGGACATCTGCATTTCTTGCAAAATCAGGCATTGCCCTGAGAGGCCTGGTATCTCCTGTATAAACAATCTTCCTTCCGGGTTTGATTCCCTGGGCAACATCCTTTAATTCATATTTTTTATCCCTGATCGTTACACTTCCATTTTTTCTCAACTCTTCCAGGCGGTAAACAGGAAATCCAATGCTGTCGACTTTGCTCCGATCTATTTTTACAAGGTCCTTCTCCTCCAGGGAGTAACTCACAGAAGGTACTGTATGGTCATTTGCCAGTGTTTTGATAAAAAATTTTCCAAAATCGAAGGTTAGCCTGGGTGATGCAGTATATACATTTATATTATACGTGATTTTTCCATATCCTAAATTCATGGCATTTCTGATGAACTCTGGTGCCCCTGCCGGGCCGAATATATTCAGATCTTCTGTACGGCCCAGAAATGCAAGTGAATTCAAAAGTCCTGGAATTCCAAGGAAATGGTCCGCGTGAAAATGTGATATAAATATGTTTTTCAGTGACATAAATGATACGCCACTCTTCATGAACTGCTTCTGTGTACCTTCTCCGCAATCAAATAGATTAAGTACATCATCCACCTGGACTGCCACCGCCGGCAGGGACCTTCCCGGCTTGGGCATTGATCCGCCGGTTCCAAGGAAGGTAATTCTTATATTAGATGCCATATACGTGTATTCCCGCTTGATATATTATTTTTGATAAATTAATTATATGTATTCATGATATATTATCATGATAAATCAGGAAATAGAAGTCGGCAATAAAAAGTATCAGTATATAAATGAAAAACTGGGCAAGAAGGCTCCAATGATAATTGTAAAAGGAGAGACAGGGTATATCATGTGCGGCTACCTCAATCTGGACGCTGCCAACTCCCTAGGGGATGTGGCTGTAAGGGTAACGGGAGTAAACGACATAAATGATGTACTTAATAGCCAGGTAAATTCCTGTACGGAAAACGCTGCAAAATTAGGAATTAAAGCCGGAGATAAAATAATGGATATAATAGACAGACTATAGAAATAGAGTAAACCAGTAATCTTATATACCAGATTACAATATATATTTATGGCAAAAGAAAACAATGAAGAGGATTCAACCCAGGAAGATGAAAAGATAGTTAGAAAGACGATATCTATTAAGGGTGTCAGTGCTGATCTTTATAAAAAAATACAGTCAATTTCAACACAGACAGGCAAAACCATAGGACAGGTTACAGATGATGCATACAGGTCATTTATGGGAACTGTCGAAAATGCAAAGCGTTTGTCCGATGGTTTTGTAAAGGGTATGAAAGAGGGGTCATCGCAGTACATAGAGAACATAAAGGAGCTTGAAATAACAGGAGACGATCTCAAAGAAATAGGCAGAAAAATAATCTTTAAAAATATTGACAGCCTTACATTCAAAAATATAGACAGTGAAACATTTGATAAGTATGTCAATGCAATCATCATGGTAAAAACAGTAACTATCCCAAAAACTGTAAGCAAGGCAAAGCTACTCTTAAAGGGGAGTTTTATAGATAAAATAATTCAATAATAAATCTATAAATCTTTTTCTCTATAAAAAAAGGCACTTTCAACATCACTTATAATAGCATCATACCTATTTTCCGTATTTTTGATGTAATTATATATTGCTATATGTAAGGGTTCCCAGTATTTCTCCATATAATCATGGTTGACAGAAATAAGAAATTGATTTTTAACTTTAAATATACTATCTGTAATTTCCGAATTAACAGTTTCAGGGTTTTTCCAGTAACCTGTTAAATATGAGTCGATTACAGTTTCAATTATATCACTTATATTCTTTTTTGTTATATCTTCAGCGTTTCTGGCTTTGGCATTGTATTTTTCAGAAAGTGTAGCATAATTTTTGTAATCTATTTCCGGGAAATATATCCTGAAATCTTCCTCTAATAATTGAATTTCCCTGTATTTATCTCTGTTTTCCCTGTAATTTTGCTCTGAGGTATATGTAATTATGAGTTTGTTAACGCCGGTTTTGGCCACATATCCGATAAAGTCTTCATATGAGTACCCCACAGTTTTTTCATGCAATTTACCGATAGTTGAAATTATAATCATGATATGTTATGCTATGCTAGCATTTAAAATTAATTTAGTTAGTTTGCAGGGGCATTCAACCATATTTTCCCGATAAAGAAACAAACAACTCACATTTATGAAAGATAAGTATTTATACATTTAATTATTGTTAAAGTGATTAAAATGTCAGTATTAGGTGAAAAGACAGAAGCTGGTCTTAAAGATCTCTTGACAGCCAATGCGGAAGACCATATGAGACTGAACGCAGCAGCTAGCTACTTCGAGAAAATGGGTGATTCCAGAACAGCAAAAGAATTGAAAGACAAGGCCAATGTTGAACTGGGGCATTTCAATGCAATATTCTCAACCCTTGTGAAATATGAGGGCATAGATGGACTGGTAAATGATATGGCAAAGGAAGAAACAGAACAGCACGTTTCTGAATACACAAACGTAGCCAATGCAGCAAAAGCAGAAGGCCATGATGACATAGAAGCCATGTTATGTGCATTTTCCGAGCAGGAAAAAGGCATAGCTGAAACTCTTAAAAGAACACAAAAAGCTTTCTAAATCAATCCCATAATATTTTTTAATTTTTTACATATCAAACCTCCCTTTTAATTATATGAACAGGCTTTTCAGATTTTTTCATTCTGGTTAGAAATTCTTTTGTACTTTCATTAACAGAATTATCGAGGTTGTTCATATCAAAATATGCGGCGTCCAGAGCATCAGAACCTGGCTTTGCATCATATGTTGCAGGATTGCATAAATAATCAAGTATAATATAATGAAAATTTTCCGTGATGACTTCAGATATACCTGCCAGTTCCATGACCTCAACTTCCATTGACAGCTCTTCCCTGATTTCACGCTTCAAACCATCCTCCAGTGTTTCATTCAATTCCAGTTTTCCACCGGGAATAGCCCATTTATTCCTGTCAGGTTCGTCACGCCTCAATGTTAAAAGTATTTTCCCCTCTCTGATAATAATTCCGCCGACTGCTACTCTTGGATAACGTATCATCGTTATATATTTACTTAATTTATTTATATATTCTTAAATATAAATTACCATGAAAGGTTTATGGATTGCTTTTATCCATCACCCTACAAATTTTCTTAGCAGGGCCATTTCATATGCATATTTTCCAACTTCATCAAATTTTTTATTTTTAAATGCCAGAAGGAAGAGTGTGGAAAATATGTTATGTTTCTGGACATTATACGAATTATCGGTAGATACACCTATATTATTTTCAATGTATTTCATATCCTCCCTTATCATGTTTATGATTTTTGGTTCAACATTCCAAATTTCATGCAGAAAATTAAGGGAATCATAATTGAAATATCTTGCACTTGAACGGAGATCAAAATACATATTTTTATATGTTTCGTCAAGTAACATATGGTATTTTTCAGGAAATTCTACAAGGGCTGATATTCCAAGAATCTCCGGAGGTATCCCTATGGAATAAAGTGCACCGACAAATGCTATCGCCCTCGGCAGCCTGGCACTTCCCGTGCTTCTGGAATACCCGAAAAGACCGGTATGCAATTTTCGTGCTCTTCTTTTGGGAAGATAAACAGCCACGTCATTGATGGACCTGGAAAGACCTTCTATTATTGTCTGAAATCTGCTGGAATATAGATTTATCATGCCCTTTATGGAAGCTTCCTGTTCCTGACTAAATATATAAGGGGTGCCGGGGAGATGTGAATTGATCATGGAAATCGCATTTTTAACCGTCATATCATCATAGTCATATCTGAAGGCAGACTGGACAGAGAATGTATAATAAGAATCGTATTCTGATAACGCTCTTCTTATATTATCAGGCCCCAAATTCCCCCTGAATGGCGATGAACCTGCACCTATTATAGGATAAATGCCCAGTCCTGTTTTTTCTGAAATTTTATGCATACTTGATATCGCATATTTGGCTAAAAGCGTAGCAGGAACCATACCATAATTCATAGCTGGATCCGATCTCGCTATGAATATTCTCATGTTCTGTGGTTTTATAATTTCACTGTACTTTCCTATTATGGCCTCAATACTGTAAATGGAATCCTTGTCTTCTATTAAAGGGATGAGATTTATCTTTTCAGGCATTACCTTTCCTGTTATATCCTTTATGGATACCTCATCATAAAGCCTGATATTTTCAGTATCTACAATGCCTTTCTCATAGAATTTTACAACATTGAGCATACTCCTGTAATCGGTCGTGAAAGGAAGAATGACCTCGAATACCGGTGCTATATTTCTTTTAAAAACTCTATTTGCAACATCATAGTTTAAGGGTATGCTGTTCAAGGTTTCATTTAGTATCTTCCTCTCCGCACCCTCTATAAGAGGGTTTGGGACACGATAGGTTAAAAAGATATCTTTCCCCAGAATGTTTTTCTCAAAAAAATCTCTATTTTTTGCAAATAGCTTTCTTATAACATGGGTATCAACGTCCTTGCCTTCTGCATCCCACATAACCTCCTGTATTCCCAGTTTTTTGTATGATATGTATGCTTCTTCTATTTCATCCTCATTTGATATTATATTTTTGCCATTGCTCCATGATGGCATCATTGCATTATCCGGATGCTGCGTGGACATAGTCTTTGGTATCATGATTATGATATGGAAATCAGTTATAAATAAAGATGGTTGAAAATAATGTCAGTTATCTCATTGCCTGTAAACGAGTGTGTGTTAAATCTATCATTTATTCAAATTATTAAAGGTCAATCAATGGAAATGGCTATTGGAGATATTCCATAAACAAAATAAGCTGCGTTAATAAATACAAAATACTATAAAATTTCCCGCGTAAGCTACACACTAAAATGTTAAATATACTTTAATAATAATTGCCCGCATGACTGAAACAGATGAAATATTGCAATACCTCAAAATCAACAGTAGTGAAGCATTATTTGCAGATATACCGGATAACTTGAGGGTATCACTTGATCTAGGTTCTCCCATGGACGAATTCTCTCTTATCAATTCAATTGAACGTACAGGAAGAAACAATAAGCCCGCTGCAATGAATTTTCTAGGCAATGGTATATATGATAGATTTATTCCACCACTGGTGGATGAAATAATAGGACGAAATGAATTTTTAACATCATATACCCCATATCAGCCGGAAATCTCCCAGGGAATACTGCACTCCCTGTTTGAATATCAGAGTGTTATATCTGATCTCACTGAAATGGATGTTACAAACTCTTCAATGTACGATGGCTTTACTTCCCTGGCCGAGGCAGTCAGAATGGCATACAGAATCAACGGGAAAGATGAGGTGCTTGTTCCAGAAAATATTTACAGGAGTCAGTTAAGCATCATACAAAATTATATTCTAGGCCTTAATTTAAAAATTATAAAATACGGGTTCGGCAATGATGGATTAATAGACATGGAAGATTTAAAATCAAAGATATCCGATCGTACCTCGTCTATAGTAGTTGCAAATCCAAATTTTTTCGGGCTCATAGATGAAAATTCATTCCATATTGAGGAAATCAAGAAAGATGCAGTGTTAATAACATATTATGATCCTGTTTCACTGGGCCTAATCAAGCCGCCCGGGGAATATGGATCAGATATTGCGGTAGCGGAAGGGCAGCAGCTCGGTATCCATATGAACTATGGTGGCCCTCTGCTCGGTTTATTCTCCTTCCGTAAAGAATATGTTCACAGGTCCCCCGGGAGGTTAATAGGTCTTTCAAAGGACAACACCGGCAGAAAAGCATTCGTTATGACACTTCAGGCCAGAGAACAGCACATAAGAAGATCAAAAGCCATGAGCAACATATGCTCCAATCAGGCTCTCCTGGCGGTAGCATCACTGGCTTATCTTTCCATACTGGGATCAAACGGGTTGAAAAAAATAGCATTGATTACAATGAATAAAAGCAAGGGATTGAAGCAGGCACTGGGAAATGCCGGTATATCTAAAGTATTCAATGGTACTAATTTTTCTGACAACCTATTCTACTTTGACGGACAGGAAAAATTGGCATCTCACAACATATCCGGCGGCATAAAACTTTCAGATATTTCTGATTATCCCGGCTTTAAAAATTCCGCATTCTTCTCTGTTACTGA
>JAKAAK010000019.1 GCA_021797025.1 Thermoplasmata archaeon | reverse complement strand
TATCAATTTCAATAGATATGGAAGTGGATAAGGCCTTAAACATACTTGCTGATGGGGAAATGATGAGTAAATCAAGATTAATAGAAAGCATAATATTGCATGACAAAAATATAAAAATGATTATAGAGGCACAGAGGCATGATACCGCTTCTGGAGTTTATGCAGTTCCAGGGCACAGGGAATACATTAACAAAGAAAAATATGAAAAAAAACAGGTCTCTCAATAAATATCCGATAATATTTTAACCAATTGATATTAATGCTTGTCAGAGCCAATGCCTAGTATTTCATATAATGCCTTTTTAACTCGTTTATCTGTTATCTTTGCATCGATTTTATCCTTGCCTGCCCTAGTTAAATGGAATTCCTTTATCAGGCTTTCTGCTATTGAATATGAAGGAATTAAAGACTCTTTTACTTCAACTGAAACCATGAATAAATATCCATAATTTGTATATAAATATTCGCTGGTTATGTTCTGAATTTATGGGCCTGTATTCTTATTTCATTCATTGAAAAGCAGCCTTACCAGTTCATCGCTGAAGGTTTCATTTTCAAGTTTATTCTTATCCAGGTACTTCTTAATCCCGTAGGTTATTGTAATCGATGTTTTGGTTTTATCTGATAGGTCAATATCCACCGGTATTGGTGGTTTCCTGGCATTTATTACAGGTTCCGGCTTGGTTCCCTGGATAACTCTTGCTTCCTGGTGGTCCTGCAGTACCGGAATCTTTTAAATCCAAATTAATGGAAAATGTTTTAGAGGAAATATTGAAGGACCCAGAATTATTAAATAAATTTAGAAACGAAATCAATAGAAATTAAAATATTCTCTCTATATTAACGGTCCTACTATATATATTACAAAGGCCGCTAATATAAGCAATATGGATGCCGTAAGCAATGACCTATAATTAATTAGTTTGGTTCTTAGCTGTGCAAAACTAAGAGTTAGAATTAAAACAAATTCAACTTCAAGAATGTTGAAAAAATGCGAGACATTACTTGAATGAGAGTATAGTAATAATATCTCCGAAACAACCGGAAATAATAGTGCGAACAGCAATAATGTGCTTATTAAATACTTTTCCTCTTTTTCTGGTGCAATGATATACTTATGAAGGATATAATCTATATTTTGTTTTGTTTTTATATCTCCCGATATAGAATAGTGAAACGTGTTGGCATGCGGGTCATAATACCAATGGATGATATTGTCTGGCAAAGTAGTTACGTTATTGTCAGTAATAGAAACATCTTCATGAATAAAAATCAGTAACTTTTGGTCTCTGGTGATTGCAAATGGTTTAGGGGTGCTACTAATTGTTAATCCCTCTTCTAGACTTGAAAAGATACTTATTGTCTCTCGATCATAAAAACTAATTTTATCATAATACTGAGCTTGCTGAAATATAATGCCACGCTTTATTTTTGCTGCTTGAATATATTTCATAAATAATTTTTCTTGATGCCCCGGCAGCAATGGCTCGTTTAAGATAATCCATAGTAAATAAATTTTATTGCCTACAAACTCCTTTATAATGTCACTATCTATGTGCCCATTATTTCTTCTTATTATTTCATTTTTAGGAAGATATACAACATTTGTATTCTCTTTATCCAATATATTTAAGTTATCTCTAAAATTATCAATTTGCAGTATAATCTCATTTACTATTTTAGTACCCGCGTTTTGGATGGTTAATTCCTCCGTTATATACTTTTTAGATTCGCGGGCTGGATGGCTATAACTAATTCGTCTTGTCAGGATCTCTAATGTACCAGGGAAATAAAACAATAATACCAACTTTTATAAAAATAATCATTTCTTTTTTTTCTTTACAGGGCATTCGTATACTAGTTTTCCAGTTAATATATTTACTGAGGGAAGGCAATCACCATTTTTATTTGGTTTTTTTCTTAATTCTACATAATCAGAATTAAGGATTTCATCTACAATTTCATTTACACTTTTCTTATTTTTTTTACTATCATTTTGATATGTACTTTGCATATTGCCACACCTCTTTATACATTTCTAATTATACTTTGAATTTAATTCAATGTTATTACAATATTGTAAATATATAAAATATATAAATCTTCGCATAGAAGATCAGGAATGATTGTTAAATTTTATGTGGATTTCAATTATATTGCCATAACTGCTGACTTCCATTCGATGAGAAGTTAGCCTTAGACTATGAAAACAGGGAGAAGGAGATCGAGGATACCATAGAGAAATCTGAGACAATGCCGGGGATAGCAAAGAAGATGATAGAGGTTGCACAGGAATCATTCAAGGCCAAACTTATTGAAAATGTCCTGGAAGAAATATTAAAGGACACTAAGCTGTTGAAGAAGTTCAGGAAATTAGATGGGAGAGAAATAAGACCTATAACCTGGCTTTCAAGGATTTATCAACACTTAAATCATATTCAAAAGATTTTAGCATATAATTTAACGAGACTGGGAGGAATATAAGGGATATTATTAAAAATATAAAAGAATAAAAATTTTCAATCACTGCCAATATTATGGTTATCCCGAACAATAAAAAATTAATTGAAAGCTGCAGCCTGACTAAAGAGAGTAACATCAGAAGTGAATTTTTAGAGAAAAGTGATGATACAACAATGGGAAAAAATAAAAAATATATTGTTAAAATTACCGCAGATGATTCTGCTATTGCCTGGTATTCGATCATTCTATACCCAGGATTTCATATACTGCTTTTTTAACTTTTAGATCCGTGATACTTGCATCAATTTTATCCTTGTCTGCCTTGGTAAGATGATACTTTTTAATAAGGTATTCTGCTGCTGAATATGAAAGGAATATGGACTGTTTCATAACCACTGATAGAGGTTCTTTGGTATCTGCTGTAACCATGAGTAAATATCTATAAACAGTATATAAATTTCTGGACATAAAAAAACGGCATGGTTACTTATTCTATTCCAAGGGCTTCATAAATTATCTGCCTTATTTTATCATCCATGTCCAGCTCTTTGATTTTTTCTTTATCTTTAGGGGTTAAGTTAAAACGCTTTATAATTGCATAGGCAAGAGCATAGTCTGGATTTATGTAGCCTTTGTGTTTAATGGAATTTAAAGATGCTATAGAAATACATATGAAAATATTATATGAATTTTTATATATCAATAATGGAATCTTTCTTCATATTCTTTATGCGGGAACCATTCAAGAAGTATTGCGATTATCTCAATCTCATCACCAGCAACAGAATATATTAGCCGCCATGCATTGGGCAGATTGTATTTCCATAATTGTCTATGCCATATTTTTGTTTATAAGTCCGTGGAATTAGTTTCTTGGGTATTTGTATTCCATAGAATGGATCCTTTTTTATATCATCTGTTGCTCTTTCAAGGAATTTATATAACTTAGGATTCTCCTCTCTTGTTTCGAAATATGCTTCCTGGATGCTTTCATCGGCAAAAGCCACAGAAACTTTCTTATCCATTATTTCAACACCAAACTACTGTTACTGTATTTTTTAACGAGACCGGGATTCCAGATCCATATTATTTTTCCATCCTTTACTGTTATTTTCCCCGATTCCTCAAGGTAGGAAATAATAATATTGAATGTCTGGTACATTATTTTCTTGTCAAGGGATAGCCATAGCTGCCTTTTTGATTTCCATTCTTCCTCGCTTTTTATTTTATTTTCCACCATAATTACTGTGTCCAGCCGAGGGTAATGAATAATAGAATTGCTGTTCATGATATTATATATTAATATATAATATATAAACTTATATATGGTACATAATTTTTATATTGACTAATGAATTGATGTTTTAAATGAATAATGAGAAAATTCAAGTAACATGGATAAAAAAGAGTAATGATAAGATTCTGGGAATCGAAAAAGTAAGAATGTCTATTCCTGATAGAATAATTGTAGAATCTCTATCAGTTGGTTTTCTAAATGAACTTGAATCGTTCTCCCTAGAATACCATATTTCTTGTGACAAAACTTTTGAAAATCAACAATTTATGCTGAAATGCGTTCATTATAATCCCTCATCAACAAGGCCTGTCGAAATTAATTCTTTATATCTTACGTATGAAAACGATGATTGGATGTCCAATAGGAATTCAGAATTGCATAAAATTGCAAATAGTGCAAGATTTGTTGACATATCATCTACCCCATTGACAAATTATTTCCCAATCAATGAAATGTTGAGAAGAGGATCAAAAAAGGAAACATTCAATGTTATATATATTAAGGTTCCAACTTTAGAGACGTCAATTTTAACTCAAACATATGAATTAATTGGGCCAAAAAAATTTAGATATATTAATGAAGACTCCAAATATAAGTGTATCGTTTATGTAGACGATCGTGGTTTAGTTACCAGATACGATAATATTTGGGAGGGAACTATTGAAAATTAGATTCTCAGACTTTTATAAAGATGTAATGAAAGTATATAGACTGTTCTTAAACTGTAAGAATAATTATATGAAAGTTTATAATTAAATCAATGTATAACTATTAATGAACCAAAAAATTAAATGTAAATATGGGAATCTTATAATAGGAGACCTTATAAATGAGGATTGTGCGGAAACCATAAAAAAAGTTTTTAATATTGGTGATCTTGAATTCAATAAAAAATATGCTGTTAACATCAATAATTTGATCAATCCCGCATACGATTATCCACTCGACCCGATCACTAAGGGGAATACTCTTTTTAATTATATAAACAAAGCAAACATTACGATAATATACTATAAAGGTGATGTTGGCAAATTACCTTTGCCTGCGATTATATTAGAAACGGAATTGGATATAAACATAATAAACAAAAGAATGAGTAATGGGTTTGAAAAAGACATAATAAATCTATCAACGTATATTGGCGAGTCCATTCAAAAAAATTTTGGTATAATTAGCAAGGATATATACAATCACCCACCGTATCAATTTACTTCATCATCCTATGAAATTTTGGATTTATCATTTTGTACAGATAAAAAATCATTTTCTGATATCGATAATAAAATTCAGAAAGTTAGTCAAACTGATAAATCTCTGTTATCTTCCAAAGATTATGAAAAACTTATAAAATTAGAACCTGTAAATTTTAATAATAAAGCCGAAAATCGCCATTCCGTAAGCTTATATAATAATTCACTGGTTTTCAGAGGTCTATATACTAGTAGTATAGATGACCCGAGACCATTAATTTACCAATATACCCTGGATGATAATGTTTTTACATCTATTGGTGTATTAATAAGGCCTTTATTATCTATTCCAGATAAAAATCTTATAGATATTCCCGATGAATGGCCGGCAAACATACTCTTTGCTGAATTAATGATTTTATTTACAAAATATACTGATTATTTGCAAAAGAGTGCAATTAAGGAAATTGCTAATTTTAATTTGGGAAATGAATTGCCAAAAACTGATTTGAAAAACTTATTCCAGATCCTAACTGAAAAATTGCATGTGCTTTCTAGCAATATTAATAGCTTAGAATTATTTAATAATGAAAATGAGAAAACCATTAAAAAAATAATTAACAATAGTATCCCGTTTAAAGCTCCTGAATTAATTTATGAACATACTGGTACTATTGTGGGTGAATCTATATATTTTTGGAAATATAAAAATTTTAATGTAACTCAATTAATATTCAAAATGTTAACAGAAAACATTAATTATTCAGTGAAAGCTAACAGAACAGCAATAGAATATATTAACAATATAAACCGGATTACAATAGTAAAATTGAATTTTGAAAATGCTAAAACAACAGAAAAATCCACAAAATATCTATTAATAGCAACCGGAATATTAGTAATACTTACTTCGGCATTATTAATATTGACCTTCTTTAATCGTTAATTTTATGTTGACTATAGTAAAAGATAATGTTACATAGATCCGAAACCAACCAATAAAATATAGGATTTTCAAACGGTTTAAATATAGAATAATGAAACAAATATTGAAAACAGGTAAGATAAAAAGCATAATAATGTTATAATGCCAGATACATCTTACTGCCTCATTGCTTCTTGATTGATAGAATATGGACACCTACCTAATTGAGATGATGAGAATGATTATGCAAGTTTATATTTTGCGTGCCTGCTTGTTTTTTCCATTTCTATAAGAGATAGGATAGATAGAACGTGTAGTTTGAATGAAAGAGTTCCATACCCAATTTAGATTCCATTGTATTCCAGGAGAGTCCGTATCTGATATGCATAAAAATATCTTGATGGTGAATTTTTGAATATGCCTATTATGGCCTGATCGATTCCATCCAGGGTCACTTCAAGGGATACTTTCACTGTGCCATCCACATAATATTTCAGGCATTCAATGTTAATAAGGATTTTTGAAAAAGGAAAAAGAAATTATGAAAAAGTACTTTCTTGCGTTTTATATATAAATAATATGTATGGCGTAGGATTCGAGGAATCGGGAAGAATTATTGAAAAAACTGGGTTTCGTTCGATGAATTCCTTCGATAGATATGGATAGAGATATTGTGATTTATCAGTAACGTCTAACCGATGCAAAGGAAAAAAGATGGGAGAGATTTTGAATAGCCATATAGAGAAATGCATACCGGTATACCAGAAAAATCAAAATATTATTATCCATTAAAGCACATATCATTTTCATGGTAATTGTGAAGGCTGGTTCCTTAACCCCCAGGCATACTGAGAATGAAGGAATCAATAGTTCCAGGGATTTTATGACTACTGTAAAGGTTGCTGAAAGCACCAGGAATTTGCTTATATCTTTAAAACATGATGGAGAAACAATGAATGACGCACTGGCAAGAATATTGAAGGTATATGCTGCACTTGAATAAAACAGTGTAAATTATCGGTATACCAAGCTGTAAAACTAATGGTTTCATAGTAATAGAATGCAGATACAAATAGAGATATACCATGGAATATGCAATATCTGTTCCAATCTGTTATATTATGGAATTTGATTGCAGGTACAGTAATTTAAAGGCTTAGAATTCAAATTTTAAGTGTTCATTCTCAAAATGAGTATTTTACTATGTCTCTAATCGATTTTAAAAAAGTATGGAACACTTCAAGACATTGTGTTTTAAAGGCTCATTATGAAAATTTTGCGCGTTCCACTTTCATCGTCGTTTCCTACATAACTAATTATAAAGTACGCAGACAAAAAACAACGCAGAACATAGGAATAATATTAATCTGAGATACGGATCTGATATCAGATTAATATCAGATATATGGAAATGCTGAAAAATCAGGGGTTATATACCTAAAATCTGATATGGCGGCTGCTGCTTCCTATTATTATATACATAGGAATAAAATAGTGTTTCACATGAAAATCAATAGTTTTAATCCGCAAAAATATGGCAATAAATTAAAGCAGTGATTTAAAGAATTATCGTTAAAAATTGCAAATGCAGGATATTATAACAATATTTAGGCCTGAAGAACTATATGCCCGAACTGTGATGGCTATGTAAATACTAAAACGAATAGGATATAAATCTGATATCAGAAGAGTATCAGATATATGGAAACAAAGTGAAATCAAGAATAATATCATGAAAATCTGAGATGGTGATGTTGATTTCCTATTATAATATACATATGAATAAACATGGTCCAGGATTGTGGCCTTATATTCCAAGATCTAATATATGTTTTAGATATCCGGATTTGGAGAGATAGGGAAATAAATGGTTATGAATCAAAAAATGGACAAAATTATGAACACTAATTTCTTATATATTATATGATTATGAGAGAACTGGAAAATACATAAAATTTTAACATTGGTATATGAACCTTTTATCTTTTACAAAGTGAACACCACGTGAACAGTTACAGATATAAAGGAATAAAGGATTTAAAAACGTATTGTCCATGTCCACTCGTATTTCATGTGTAATATTAACTAATTATGAATAAAAGCAAAGTGACCACCAAGTGACCAGATAGAGAATAAGTAAAATACACTATAGACAAATGAAGTGGTCACGGTCATTCACATTTTCATATGTAATATTAATTAATTAAGAGTGAATGTATATTTCAATCTACAATCTTAAATATTTTATATTGTAGAATAGGAAATGAACCTTTTATCTTTTACAAAGTGAACACCACGTGAACAGTTACAGATATAAAGGAATAAAGGATTTAAAAACGTATTGTCCATGTCCACTCGTATTTCATGTGTAATATTAACTAATTATGAATAAAAGCAAAACATGGACCATAAAATACATCTTAACGGTATGAAAAGTTATCATTCATTTTTGCCTTCCAGACCATCAAAAATTTAAGGCTGATTACTTATGTCTTTCATGAAAAAAGGCATTTTCTTTATATACTTTTCAAAATGAAAGTATTAAGGGTAGAATTATACCCTAAAGAGAATTTAGACTCTAAAAACATAGAGGAAAGGCTTCGATGTTGTTGAAAAATAACAATGAAAAGATAGTTTATGATTGTGGCCTTATGTTCTAGGTAAAAGATCTGTTGCAATATTGCTTTACAAAAGTAACAGAATTGTAAAGGTATTTTAAATAGACATTTTTTAAAGGATTAGAGATCTACAGCTCCATAGAAAATATTATATTTAATATCATTTTACATAATACAGAAGTGTTAAGTAATGGAAGAGAAAAATATTCAGATGAAAAATCTAAGGATGGCATTAAGGATAAAAGATGAGTCAGAATTACCTCCGCATGTCACCTATAACGATTACATGTCATTATTAAATGAAATTGAGAATAATGAGTACCATAGATACCTGAATAAGAAATTGATTCCGTACCTGAAGGATAGAGATAAATTACCCATGGAATTCATGTGGGAGCTTGGAGGAAGGATCTCTGATATCATAGGCCTAAAAATAGGCGATATAGACTTCAATAAGAAAATCATCACCCTGGTTGTAAAGAAAAGGCACGGGTTTATTAACAATATTCCTGTATCCGACTCCCTGCTACTGGAAATATCGAATTTCATGAGGAAATACAATGTAACTGTGAGATATTTTAATTTCACCAGGCAAAGGGCATGGGAGATAGTTAAAAACTATGGGAATAAGCTCGGTATGGATCTTCATCCTCATATGTTCAGGCATGGGCTAGCTATATATTTATTGCAACATGGGGTTTCGGATAAGATTATAGCCAGGAGATTAGGTCACTCTAATGCATTAACGACAATAAAATATTATATGGTGATTACACCTGAGGTGGAGAGAGAAGCATTAAAGGGAATATTATTATAACATATTATTAAATTATTGAATCCTTGGATGTAAAATTAGAAATTATTTTAACAGTTTATTTCTGCAATAAGCGCAATAAATCACGGAGGAATATTGATTATGCAACTTTCTTGGAAAAATGTAAAGCTTAAATATTTCTTATGGATGAATTTAGATGAGTTTTACAGTTTCTTTAGCTCCATTTAAACTTTTAATATATGTATTCCCTACAGTGCTTTTCTTCATCGGCTTCACCTCAAGGTTGATTATCACTTTTGTAAAGAAGAATAATACTATGCAGGAAATATTTGGATATATACAAGAACTAGTAGATGAAACTTTAAAAGATTTTACGGATAAGAATGACGTAAATTTTTCAGAATTATTAAAGCAGGCTGTTATAAATGCTGGAAACGGCAAGCAAATAGAAGGTGGGGGCGAACCATTCCAAAATAATCTTTTAATAGAAGAGGAAAGAAAGAAGAGAAATTCACATTTCCTATACAGCCTATTTATAGATTCATTAGCCTTATAAATGGCAAATGGTGTCATAATTATGTTTGATGCACAGAATTTATTTTATGGTTTTGTTTTGCTATTTATCGGCGTAGTAGTATGTTCCTTCGGATTTGCAGCCTTGTATGTTGATAGACAGCATCTCACAGTGCTTTTGGTATCAATTATATTGGCAGTTTTTATTATGGAGGTTGTTTATTTGGCAACGTTAAACAGTGCATGGTTTTACATAATACCTATCTCCTATGTGACATTGCTGATAATTATTGTGATAATTGCTTTAACAATGGATCATATTAAGAAGAAAAGCAGCAACAATCAGAAACAGTAGCTTAATTCCTAATGAATATAAATTACAATGATTTCATTTTAAATTTATTCGGTGAATAATAAGCATGTTAGGGATTCTAAGAGATATGAGTTATTTTATTTTAATTAAAATTATATTTATATAAAAATAAATAAATTTATAGGGGTCTTTTTATTATATATATGAAAACATATGCTGAATATAGTTAAAGATCCTGAGAAGGAAAAACAGCACATGGCCGCTGTTAAGGCTTGGCAGACAATTAGAATTAAACGCATCGAGAAGATTAAATCAGAAAATGAATCAATAGATGACTACAACTTTTCCAGGGATTTAAGAAGCGTTGCCTATGGAGAATATAAAATAAATCCACCCTTAATAAAACCTTCAAAATTAACCTATGTAGAAAAGGGAGGTGTCGGCAAGGAATTATCAGATGGATGGGCCTTGAATTATGCTGTAGGTTGCACGCATGCATGCAGGTTCTGCTATGTAGATTCAATACATAAAAGATATGACTCTAAAAGAATCGGCAGGGGCGTTAATAGATCATGGGGGGACTACTTTTACACTCCCATTAATATCGATTATGCAATAGAAAAGACAAACTGGTCTAGATGGTCTGGAGTAGAAGTTATGATCTCATCAATGCATGATCCCTATCTTCCGCAGCTATACAATACTACAAGGAAGATTATTACAAAGGCCCTTGAGAATGGTGTTAAATTATGTGTGCAGACAAGGTCTCCACTGGTTAAAAGGGATTTTGATATATATGAGAAGTATAAGGACCAGGTAAGGATACAGGTATCCGTTGCTACAATGAATGCAGAACTGGCAAGATTCATTGAGCCAAGGGTTTCACCGCCGGAGGAAAGGATAAACATAATAAGGAATGCCAAAAGCAGGGGATTGAAGGCTGGGATTATAATTGCGCCGGTGATGCCGCCACTGAAGATCAGGCCGGATGTAACACAGGATATGGAAGAGATAATAAGGGCCATTTCCGATATAAAACCTGATTTCATTTACGGCGAGACAATACATGCTCGGGGTTCAAACATAAAAGAGATTGAATCACTGCTTGGTGAACAACTTTATCTTAATGGATTTGACAGGCCAGTTGAACAGCACTTCTATTCACTGCTTAAAAAATATGGGTTGGATGGGATATGGTGGAGAGAACACAAATATAACTAATCAGAAGAATTTTCCGTTTTTATCATCGGCAAACCTGTCAAGTGTATTATCATTTTCTATATTATTTTCAATAAACTTCATCATTCTATTGCCATCTAGATTTTTTATGTGCTTGTTGAAATCATCTATAATATTGAAAAATTTTGGTCTCTCGCCGTTGCCCCATGTCGATGTAAAAAGTATATGATAATGATGACCGTTGAGTGTTTTATAAATTTTAGTGCTGCTGGGCTTTTTTTTACCGACCTCCTCCACTATTTTCCGGGCGTAATAATCATAAATTTCTTCATCGCTTGACACTTTAGTCAGATTTTTTTTCCAGTTATCATCTCCAAAGAAGCCGTCTAATGCGTTTGTATTACAATTTTCTCTGTAATACTGATCTACAACACGTTTTATCTCCTCCGTCGCCACATTTATCATTAAATCGCAGCCTATATTGGATAATTTTTTTATGGTGTTAAATTTTATTTCCATTGCGAATGGATCTATAAATATTAATGAGTGAACTCCTTGTTTTGAGAGTTCCGGTAGAATTCTATCTATTTCAATATTGGAATCCCCATACAAAACAGAGGAATCCTTATCTTGAATCAGACCTTTTAACTGATTGATGTTGTTTTCATTATTGTCAAAGAAATAGTATTTGTCAAAATTTTTTTTAATGGCGTATTTTACTATTAAGGGCGATCCGAGATAATTCTTTCCAAGTTTCTTCAGCGTTATTACACCTGAACCGGCAAATAGATCAACATAGCATAGTTCGTTAATCCAGTCCTGTTTTCTCATTATTGTTATATAGCTAGGGGCGTAGTATGCCAAGAGTAATTCTTTTATCATGGTCCAGGCACCTGGCTTAAAAGTGTCTATATAAGAATTTCCTGAATTTATCTTTTTATAAATATCATTATTAAGAGTAATCATCCTTATCCTGTTTTTAAGCCATTCATATTCATCCATATATAAAGTATATCTGCAAATATTTAAAATATATCGTTTAACCCTAAATACGGGTAATTACAATGCAGAAATAGATTCTTCCGTTGTTATTGATTATACGGCTATTACTATGTAGCAGAAAAAGAAATAGAAGGGCCCTTATAGTACATGTATGGCACAATGGGCTTTGAATATGAAGAAAATAAAATTGAGGGGATACTGTGGAAGAAGATAATATCTATCGTGAACTACTGTATATTTGATTCATCTATATAGAAAAAATTTAATTTCATTAGCGATAATTAATCATGATTCAATTTAATGTTATATAATTTAATATTTAGTGAGGTAGATGCAAAGATATAAAGCTAGGAAAAATTTTAATAATATTACCTAATATAACGTGAAAAGGAGTTGTTAATAAATATGGCATATAAATCTGAAAACATAGCTAATATTTTAAAAAGAATAAATACACAATATTTCTTGCCTGCAATTCAAAGGCAATTTGTCTGGGATCAAGAAAAAATAATTTCTCTGTTTGACTCTATACTTCGTGGGTATCCAATCAGTTCTTTCCTATTCTGGGAACTTGAAGATAAAAATAAAACCAGATGGGATGCCTACAAATTTTTGGATACTGGATCAGATTATGAAATTAGGAATGACCCAGCTAATGAAGCGGGGGTTCATCAAATGACATTGATTCTGGATGGACAGCAAAGATTAACATCAATTCTAATAGGGCTTAAAGGTACATATGAAAAGAAACAGAAATATAAAAGGTGGAGTGATTCTGCTGCATGGACAAAACAGAAACTATATATTGATCTCCTGAAAGACCCAAACCCAGATCCAAACGAAGAGCCGAATCTGGAGGAACCTGACAACTCTGAAATATACTATGGATTGAAATTTTTTGATCATGATAAGCCACCTTCGAATTCCAGCGGAGAAAGGTGGTTCAAACTCGGAAAAATTTTGGATTTCGATAACGAAGACAATTTTTATAAGTTTCGTGAGGAAGAGAAGGACGCCCTCCCTGACGGTATTACAAAGAAGCAGGTATCTATTTTTGAAAGGAATCTTGAAAGGCTTTATCGAGCTGTCTGGAAAGATGATGTAATTTCATACTACACCGAAACAGATCAGAATTACGATAGAGTTCTGGATATATTCGTCCGTGCAAATGAAGGGGGCACGAAGCTGAGTAAATCTGATCTCTTGCTGTCTATGATAACCTCCAGTTGGGATGGTATGAATGCCCGGGATGAGATTTATGATTTCGTCGATCGTTTAAATATAGAACTTAGTAGGCGCAACAATTTTGACAAGGATTTCGTTATGAAGTCCTGTTTAGTATTATCAGATCTTCCTGTTGCATACAAAGTGCAAAACTTTACACAGAAAAATCTGAACTTAATCAAAAAAAATTGGAACTCAATAAAGAGGGCAGTAGAGGCGGGTGTGAATGCATCCAATTACTATGGGGTCGACGGTGATAATTTAACATCTACAAACGCTTTGATACCGGTCTGTTATTACTTGTTCAAGCATCCTGAAGTTAAGCTTACAGGAGAGAGTTCCTTCGATGTTAAAAACTCAAGGAATGTGAGGAATTGGTTGATAGCATCATTGCTAAATGGGGTTTTTGGCGGTTCCTCCGATTCTATGCTAAGCAGTATCAGAAATGTATTGCAGTCCCACACTGAGAATGCTGATTTCCCAATTTCGGCAATAAATAAAGTAATAGAGAAAGCCGGCAGGACTGCATATTTTGATGATAACGCAGTTGCCGACTACCTATTAAACCAATATAATGGGAAACAAACATTTCTGGCACTTTCTATTCTCTATAGAGATTATAATTGGGGAGCGTTTAAATTGGATCAAGATCACATATTCCCTCAAAGCATCTTTAGTAAAAAGAACCTGAGTAAGTATGGCCTGACTGATGAGCAAAAAAATATATATATAGATTTGAAGGATAGTATTGCAAATCTTGAGCTTCTTTCAGCAGACGAGAATCAAGAAAAGCATGATAAAACACTAGAGAGATGGCTAGCAACACGTGACGAATCTTTTAGAGTAAAGCATTTGATACCTGATGATCCTGAATTATGGAGAATTGAAAAATTCCCTGACTTTATTCAGGCAAGGGAAAATTTGATAGAAAAACGCCTGATGGCACTTTTCAAATAGTAGAATAGAGAAATATTTCTATTACTTCAATTGAGCGATTCTATTTACGTTTCAAATTTAAAACATTGGTTTTCTTGTTTATGAATTATTAAAAGACGGGCAAAGTCGGATGAAATTCAGGGGCGTGGTCTCATTCATTAATTTGAAAATCTGGAGGCGAAGCAGTACCTTGTCCTGTTCATCATCGACGGCTTCAGGATGATTGTATATCTTTGTGTTCAGCATCCTGGACGGCGGTTTCGCAGTATTATAAATCCGTTATTTTATCAATTATATCATTAATGCGCTTTTTAAGAGATTTTACAATTTCTTTTTCCACAGCCTCCATCTCATCCTCAGTGGTTATGGTTAGTTTAAGTTTAAACACATGTAAAGAGATATATATAATGGAGGTAATGTAAATGCTGGGAAGAATATACTCAAGCGAGGAGAAGTACAACATTATAATGGAGTCACCCCAGAATTCTAATATTACAATAGCAGCAATATGCAGGTATTAAAGAATCTGAGAATCTGAAATATTAGGATTCTATCTTACTATTAAAGAATCCCATAATAATTATAAGTATGTATTAGAGGGCTTATACAGGAGGGGATTGAGGCAATCATTATTATTCATAGCAGATGGTATAAATAACTGGGATGAGGAGGTAATGAGTTTCATAAGAGATTTTGAGGTGAAATCGTGAGTTTTACCATGGTTTCAGAGATATGAAGGGGATTGATGGTAGAATTATACCCCATTAGGTGAGTTACACTCTGAAATCATAGAGGAAAAGCTTAGATGTTGTTGAAAAATAACAATGAAAAGATAGCTTATGATTGTGGTCTTATTGCCAGGAAAGGCAGCAGATGACTTAAAGGGATTGCTGAGCTGCAAGAGTGGAAGTCTGGGTCCTGTGTATATGATAAATATGGACCATAGAATTTTTATTTTAATTATTGTAATGATTACTGTGATGCTTAAAATTTCATGATAATGTACGGCAATTAACGTATATAACAGAAATAGTTCATATCTTTATATTTGAAGTGAGATAATCGGAAACTGAGACAAGTTGCAACATATATTTAAAAATACTGGTCGCATTTGGGGAATTAGGAAAATAAAGACTTTGTATACAAATTGCGACATGTTTATTCTATATTGTTTAGTTATTATTTTAAAAATAATAAGAAATACGTTAAATCGTGTATATAATAAAAGTAGAGGTGTATAAAACAATAGGAAAAGTTCTGGTCGCCAAATTAAAAAAACATCTTGTTTTACTGAGTATGGACTTGCGACAGGTTTATTTTTCCATACTGGTCGCAACTATTCAAATCTAAACATTAAAAGCTGTATTTCTGTATAGCAACTCCTTATTTTCAATGAGAAATAAATATTTATATGTTTTTATATTCTAAATACTAAAATCTCACATATCTTGGAAGCCCCGTATTCACACTATTTATTATATGTCAATATTATGAGATTGCCCTTACATTTATTAATGCAAAACGATATACTTTCAAATTTTAGTAATACCAAATATTATATTTGAATCGATAACATCTCCATAGATATCTTCTTTTCTTTTAAATGTGCTATGACTAAAAGTAAATTAGTTTTCATCTAATTTTCTTATATTCCCCTTTGAGTATTGGTTCTGAATCATTTCCTGAACATCAGGCAGGGTCCATGCATATTTCACATGCCAACAGCTATAGGAGTTATCGACTTCACACCATAGTCTAAGCACGCCATTTCCATTCACCTTTACATAAATAAAAAGAACTCTGTCATGGCCCTTTTTATCATAGTTTAGTTCTTGAATTGCAATATGATCACTCAAAACATTCACATGTGTGAGAATCGACATATATTTAGATCTATTTAAAAATTCATCATAATCTGATTTACTTAAAACTATTATTCCATTTTCTATATCTTTTGCCTGTTTGAACTTAATCGCTTCTTCCTTTCCTTTATCCGTTAGAGTAACAATCTTCTCTTTTATCTTTTTGTTTTTTATTTCTTTAGTATGGTATGTATATGTTAATAACCCTGTCATTGAGCCTAAATCAAGGAGCCTGTAAAGAGTGGAATTTGATTTTACAACGTTTCTCATAATTTCTTCCTGGTTAACTGGACCTCGCTCAAAGAGGAAAATAAGTAATTCCTTTGAATGCTTAACATCAAAAAAATCTGTCATCACATTACATAAGAGAAAAGAGTATAAAAAATATCATATACCGTAAGTTCAGAAGTGTAAATAGAAAAGTTATTATAATTATCAGTTATCATATGTGTAAACAGGTGATAGATATGATATATAGGATCTCTAGGATTTTATTCGATAAGAAAAGAGGAGGTATCAGACTTTATCTTCCACAAGATATAGCTGCAAGCCTCAAGTGGAAAAGTGGTGAACAGATCATGCTGAGATCAGATGGGAAGAATGTTATAATAAAATCTATGGAGGCGAAAAAATGAAAAATGAAAAATTAGAACCTATGCCAAGACTGTTTAAATTGTGGGCCCAAATAGTTGGTGATGATAACAAAAAAGAAAATGAGAAAGGAAAGAAATGACATTAAAACAAACAATTAATGAACTTTTGACCTTCCTTAATTTTGATAATCATTCTCAGGTTAATAAGTATTTTGAAGCGAGGCAGTTATGAGATGCCTAATAAAAAAGATATAAAGGATATATTGGAAGTTCAACGATATGAAATTAAAAATTATTATGAAGACTATCGAGAAATAGACAATTATAACCAGCATCCAGGAGCCTATTTCTATCATGATAACCATGTTAAAGCTCTAATCAAGATCGCCAAGGATGCTATATTATTAGGATTGCCGGAAGATCATATAAATGAATACTTTGAAGGCAGTTCAGTATGGCCCACATTAAACGAAAGAGAGAAAAATAAAGTGTATAAAGAATTTATCCCGCTCTCTGATTTTATATCAATAATTTTTAATGCGTATGAAAATAATAACCCTCTTCAGATTTATGATTTAAGGCCCATTTATCAAAAAATTGTAAATTCTGATCTCAAACCAGATGCCAAGGATGACTTAAGGAAAAAGTTTGATAAAATTGTGGATCTTTCTATAACTAAGGGATTCCATGGGACAAGGCTATCTTATCCTGGTGAAAAGTCTTCAAGGATCGTTCATGATGCAATATATATAAGGCCAGATTATTCTAAATTATTTTTTACATCTTCGAACAATGTAGAGATAAGGACCCTGCTCAACCAAATATATAATTATGTTTCCAGCCGTGCAAAGGATGAGCATATCAGGCAGATTATGGATCTGTGTGAAATCATTAATTTCCAGGATGCAAACCAGTATATAAAATTCAGCAATGATTACGTTTTGGATATGCAAACACAGGAAATTATACCATATGCAGAAAATATGTTTATCATTAAAAAGTTCGATTTTAACTATAACCCAGATGCAAAATGCGAAAAATGGCTCAAATTCCTAGGCTCATCTATCGATGCAAGCGATATTCCAGTATTGCAGGAATTTTTCGGCTATATATTCTATTATGGACTACCCGCACAGAACTTCTTAATCCTTAAGGGGCCAACGAGGTCCGGAAAGGGCACAACACTGCGTGTCCTGATTGGTTTAATAGGAAATGGCAACTTCTCTGCGGTACCTGCAAGTGCCTTATTTTCTAAGGATGACCAGGGGCATAACCTGGCAAGTCTGGAAGGAAAGATGGTTAATGTAGACGGGGAGACGCCGCCTAATGATTTGAACCACATTTCTAATTTAAAGAAATTCAGTGGCATGGATTTGATATGGGCCAATGAAAAATATCAGATACCACACGCATTCATATACACAGGTAAATTGGTTTTTGCTCTGAATTCTCTACCTAAAATCAAGTTGAACGATCAGGAAATAGACTCATTCTTTTCAAGGGTTCTGATTATTAATTATACAAAATCCCACACAGAGGATCAGAACACACGTCTTGCAGATGAACTCATAGAAGAACTTCCAGGGATCTTTAACTGGGCTATGGATGGCTTAAAAAGACTGAAAAGCAGTGACTTCAAATTTTCAAACATTCAAAACCTGGAGGAAAAACAGAGGCTATACACACTGGAATCTGACCCACTTAAGGTATTTTCAGATGAAGTTATAATACCCGGAGATTGTGAAATCAAGCCGGAAGAATTGTACAAATCATTTAAAGAGTTCTGTGAAAGAAACAATATAGACCCGTCAATGAACGTAAAAAACCTTCTTTCATTCCAGAGGCAAATTAACAATATTCTGAAAATGAGAGAGGATATACATTTCGAAAAAAATCGCAAAGGACATGATAATTCAACAATATACTCAGGTTTTTCGATAAAGAAGCCAGAATCACCTAAGACAGAAACAATAGACAATAAGGAAACAAACTCAGAGAAATCAGAACAACCAGATAATAGAAAAACAATGAAAAGGTCTATTCATTACTACCAGTTAAATGCGAACTTCGATAAATATGGATATGAATTTTTCCAGAATTCAGACATAGAAATGCAGAGTTCCATGACTTCTTATTACAGGGATAGCACCAGAATAAGATATATGCTGTATAAACTGCTCATGCCAGAAGAACCTGAAAATACGCCAGATGGATGGTTTTCTTTTATCAGGAATAGCAGGGAATTGTCTTCAGAAAAGGAGTACAATGCTCTTTCTAAAGGTGATCAGCAATGATTTTTACTGATATTTTTTACACAGGCCCTGAACTTACTCTTGCAGGGTATTACGGTGATTACAGGCTTATTCCAGGAAAGGTAACAGTAGAATCCTGGATGGCTGATATTTTAATCAATCACGGTTATGGTTTATCCTTAAAGCCAGGAGTTGAAAGCTATGAAAGAAAAAGTAGAAAATGGAATAAGAAAGTTAGTGCAGGCCATAAAGAGAATATTCAGAAAAGAGGTGAGCTAAGATGCAGAGTGCTGTAACAAGAATACCAGTAGCCAGCTTCCAGGATCATGACAGGATAGGGGACATAATAATCGATCGTGATACATATGCACCATTCTGTGAGATGTGCCAGTCTTTTAAATGCTATCATGTGAAATATGCCCTGTCATTCAAGCAGTTCAGAATTGATTTCAAAGAATCACTGGAATTGATATGCAGGAAATGCGGCAATTACAATTCAAAGGGTGCTAACTATTGTGATCAGTGCGGTTCCAAGCTCAGAGAGGTGGATTAAGTGGACCGTGAAGCAATAAGGGTGCAGCAGCCGGATGGATCCTTTAAAATCATATTCAGGGAGAAATCAAAGGAACAGCAATCAGGGCCCGTAACAGCTGCAAGGCAGGAACCTAAGGAAACCAAGGACCAGGAAAAGCATGTCAAACAGAAAAAGAACCAGGATCCCAGATATTTTAATCCCTTAAATCCGGAACACATCGACATATTCGGTAAAGATCTTCTGAACAAGGATCTTATTTTTTCCCTTAATTCCGGTGAATCCATAAAAGGCAAAATGACCGGCTATGCACAGTATGAGATTTTAATAGAATTTGATGGAAAGAAAGTTATCCTGATGAAACAGGCAATAGCAAAAGTAGAGGTGTTATGAAATGTTTAGGTTAAGCAATCTAGGAAAGTATAAGATAGACAGAACGGAAGACTATGGATGGGCTAAAAGCACCGGCGAGGATCTTACCTATTATGAGATGATAAGGGTTAAAGGATCCAAGCCATCGAGATATTTCACTGTGCCATCCCATTTATACAAGTACGGAGAGAATACTCTGGCCCTTTATCTTAAGGACCATAGAAGGCTATGGCCACAGATTGCCAGGTTATTAGGCCAGGAAATAGACCTATCGACTGAAGAGGTAGTCTTCAAGTTCCCCAGGGACAGGTTCAAAGATGTTGCCAAAACAATAAAACTGGTAAAGAGCTCGGCACCAAAAAAACCAATATCAGAAGAACAGAAGAAAAAGGGCACAGAAGCACTGAGGGAATACAGGTCAAAACATAACGACCTTGAAGGGAAATCTGGAGATAATTTAAACGAAAATAGCCTCGATGATTATTTATCCATAGGTGAGAGTCAATGAATATATTTTTACCTTTAAAATGCTACAATGATGCTTCACATTTATTCCCAGAAAATAAACGACCTCGGCATAGCAGAATTTCATTTCTTTATATACTCTCTAAAATGAAATGCGTTTCAGGTATAATTCTACCCCTAAGGCATTTTATCTCTAAAAAATACAGTAAAAAGGCTTCTATGTTGAATGTTTTTGGTATGAATAATAGCCTTCCACAGAATTATATTAAAGATGCATTCCCGTTCAACATTCCATTCCATCCAGGAGAAGGGCCCGAGGTTATTTACCCGGATGGATCTGTAGAACCGGAAGAAGATCCAGGAGATGAGCCAGATGATTACTAACGGGAAAATGTCTTTAACTCTTCCGGAAGACTGGAAGAAAATAATAAGTATCCTTAGGGATGGTCCACAAACCAGGTATGAAGTAATTGAGAGATCCGGAGTATATGCTAAAAAAGCCATATCTATTATAAGGACCATGTCAGCACTGTCAATGATAGAGACAGGCCCAGGGCATGAAATAAGACTGAGGGATAAGAAATGATGCAGGCCACATTGGAGGATTTCAGGCCTAAGAGAAAGATCTTCCAGGAATTCGATTACCTGATCCAGGAATATATTAAGGCCTATGGCACTGATAACTATGATAAATACGATTTGTATGACTTTACCTGGGTAATAAGAGGAAATTTGAAAATAAAGAACATGCCTAGGAATGCATTCTTTTCAATTTATAGACGGTACCTCAAAGCCAAAAGCACGAATAAATCTGTTTATACTCTGAACAGATGTACAAATAATTCATAATTCTTTGAAAATGGGACAAGAGTTGATCATGAGACAATAAATCTCTATGCTTTAACATAAGATAATAGTCACAAAGCCATCAGTAGAGATGAATAATTTAGTAGCTCCTTAGTGTTAAAATTTATATCACCATCTATTATATACATTAATATGGACGTCTGTAATAATTTTATTTTCATAAAATATAAGTTTATTGCAATTAGAAATGGATTTTTAATAACCGGTGACATATATGAATAGCATATCTAACGATTTGGAATCATGGCTTTGGGGCGCAGCGTGTTCAATAAGGGGAGAAATAGATGCTCCTAAATTTAAGGATTTTATTTTGCCAATGATATTCATTAAAAGGATATCAGATGTGTTTAACGATGAATTACATGGCTTAGATGCCGATAAAGAACAAGCAGAGCTCCTAGCCAATGTAGATCATTCCTTAGTGAGATTTTACATACCAAAAGGCTATCGATGGAGTGATATATTATCAAAAACCGGAAATTTAGGCGAATTTTTAACAGATGTAACAAGGAAAATAGCAAGGGAGAATCCGGATCTTGAGGGTGTTATAGACACAACAGATTATAATCAATCTATTTCAGGCCAGAGAACTATATCAGACGATTCATTACGGGCCCTGGTACAGCAGTTAAACAAAAAAAAGCTCGGAATTAATGATGTTGATCCTGATATATTGGGAAGGGCCTATGAATATTTATTAAGAAAATTCGCAGAAGGATCAGGTCAGAGTGCTGGCGAATTTTATACACCAACAGAAGTTGCGAAATTGGTTTCTTATTTAGTAGAACCAAGAGAAGACGATCATGTATATGATCCGGCATGCGGTACCGGCGGATTATTAATCCAGTCCAATACACGCTTTAAATCGTTGAATAATAATGACTCTGCAAATAAACCCAAATATTATGGCCAGGAGATAAATCCAGGGACATATGCAATGGCAAAGATGAATGCAATAATACATGATATGGAAATTAACATATCATTAGGTGATACTTTCAGGAATCCTGCATTTAGGCTAAACAA
>JAKAAK010000215.1 GCA_021797025.1 Thermoplasmata archaeon | reverse complement strand
CCCGTTTCTCAGGCTCTCGAATATGTTCATGTAATCTTTTTCCAGGTTTCTGTACAGGTATATTTTTTTGTTTATTATCTTTCCGTACCACATTATTTTCTCCATATTTATCACTCAACAGTCCATCTAGATCAACAGACTTCAGGTCATTAAGTTCATCCACAAGCATTGTTCCGTAGGCAATAAGCTCATTATTATCTGTATATATCCCAACTCTGCTGCCCTTGTGGAATTCGCCAACTATGGCTTTTATTCCTGCTGGATAGATATCTGAACCCTGCATAATATTTTTAACTGCAGTATTTTTAACTATAACCTTCGGATAACCAGAAAAGACAAAATCCATTGGAATTACCATGTTATTGAAAAATGATGGTTTTCCATTTCTCTTCATAATAGCAGCATCGCTTAGGTCCTGAAGCGTGTGCATCTGTGTTTCATTAAAATCTCCAGTAGAAAGCCTCCGGAGATCAGCCATCTGCGCACCTGTTCCTATTACATAGCCCATGTCAGTACAGAGAGTTCTTATATAAGTACCTGACTCACATTTTACTCTAAAAAGTATTAATTTGTCAAGGATTTCAAGTATATCCATTTTATATATGGTACGTTCCCTCACCTGCCTAGAAACAGCGGATCTTACAGGGGGAAGCTGGTATATTTTGCCTGTGAATTCACCGAAAATGCCCTTTATGGTTTCATTATCAGCTTGGGCATATAATCTCATCACGGAGATATATTCCTTGGGCTTTTCGTGTACTATATCGATAAGTTTAGTGGCCTTCCCCAGCGCCATAACAAGAACGCCAGATACACCTGGATCAAGTGTACCTATATGGCCAACACGTTTTTCTCCTGTGATATCCCTTACCCATGAATCTATCTGATGGCTGGTCGGACCCTTCGGCTTATCTATTACAATAAATCCGTTTATTCCATCCTTATTTGATTCTGAATTGTACATAATTTATACTCTATTGTAAATCTGATTTTAATCTTTGTTTTTGGCATAAATGTTGTTTATATAGTTAATAATACCTTCAACTATGGCTTCAGGAGTGAGATTATCTGTATCTACAATGTAATCATAATAGCTGAATACCCTGTAATCAATACCGTAAAATTCCATATAACGCAGAATTTCGGACTTCGATCTTGAAATAATCTGTTGTTTATCTGTGCCGTTATCTCTATCAATAAGCCGTTTACTTCTGACATTAAAAGATGTGTTTAGATATATTTTTACTGCATTTAATTTACCATGGGCCAATATACCGGAAAGCCTGGATTCCATAACTATATTATCGTTATTTTTCATAAAATCAAGAATCATTTTATCCTGATCCAAATCAATTTCTGGGTGCTTTTCTGCATAGTTACTGAAATCTATGAGACTCATTCCTGATTCTTCTGCCTTTTTCCTGAAAAAATATCCACCTGAAAAAAATCCAAAATTTAGTTTTTCCGCCAAGAGTTTACCTACGGTTGTTTTGCCAGATCCAGATTCACCACTAATAGTGATTATCATATTGATTGCGCCGTATCCTCATCCATTTTCCTTAGCTTGTATGTGAAGTCAATGTACTTCATAATCATAGTTACAAAATATCCCACCGCAAGGTTCCCTAGGGTGTACAGTGCCATCCAGAGTGGCATTATGTATATCTTTGATGTGACTATATTGAGGTTCAGATCCCAGGGCATGGATACATACTGATAATGTAGTGTGAGCATGAAAACATAAAGCCATATAAATATCAGGAAGAAGAATATTTCAGTAACCATTAATGGTTTCATGGTGTTCATGGAAAGTGCTGCCTGATCCATCTGTCTCTGCATCTGCATTTTCTGAAGCTTCTGCTGCCTTACACGATCTCCGGATCTATACGCCTCTCTCATAGCCTTTGAATAAGCCTTGCTAATTGTCTGCATTTTGCCCATTTTTAACCAGTCCGTAAAGAAGTATCTAGGTATAGATGATATCAGTCCCAGGATGATTCCTGTAAGCATTAGCGTTAAAATCGGAAGTTCATAGTTAAAACCCAGAAGGGGCATAAATACATAATTCAGATAGTGCCCCAACGGGTTTCTTATAGATGGATCACTTATAATAAAGATTAGACCGAGTCCTGCAAACATGAATACAAACTCTATCATCATGAACTTGGTCATTTGCGGATTCTGTGCTGGCCTGTTGTTTCCCTGTTGCATTTATAACCCTCTCAGTATATTTTCTGCTGCTATCTCTGCATGATTGTCTGGATTATATATATACTTTATTGTGGCTCCTGAATATACTGAATAAGCAGCTGCGTAGTATCTGTTTACCTCCTGATGTTCCTTTATGTCATTTACAGTATCTCCGTCTCTCTTCCTGGTTGAGTCGTTTTCCCTTCTCCGTTTAATTTCCTCAGGAGTGGATTCAATTAGGAAATATGAAGAGACCATCAATTCCCTGAGAACCCATTCCGGCAATCCAGGAAGATATCCTGCAGGTGATTTTATAGACATATGTGTATCTATGATGATGTTATCCATTTTCCCAATCTTATTTGATGCCTTTTTCTGTAGATTTTTCTGTGTATCTACATCAAGTCCACGTATGTCATCCCTTGATTTAACAAGATCAAGGTCCCGCGCCATATCAAACATCAGGGAACCGAAGTTTATTATTTCATACTGTGTTTTTTTTGAAACCATTTCCAGGACTGTAGATTTGCCCACACCAGGAATGCCTGAAATTACAACTCTCATATTCATCCACCACTGAAGAACTGCCTGATCAATGGATGCATTTCCATTAATTGTTCTCTTCCCATGGCCTCATAGAATTGTATTACAATCCCCACAGCCAGCAAAAGACCGGTACCACTTGTGTCTCCAACCGTACCTATAAGATCGGCAGCTCCCGCCAGTATTCCCACAATTGCACCGCTGAATATAGTTATTGCGGGTATGTACTTGCTCAGTACCTTCGCCATTATACGTGGATCACGCCGGAATCCAGGTATCTGCATACCGCTGGAACGTATCTGTTTGGCCACAGCCTCCGGACCCATGTTGGTTGTTTCAATCCAGAACTTTGCAAAGAGTATACTGAATCCAACTAGAAATGCCATAAACACTATTATGTGGATCAGCTCTTCCACAGGTGTATGACCCAATAACACGCTCTGTGAGACCGAGGGTTGTAATATGGGGAATAACCAGTCTGATAGGCCGTTGGGCGTATAAAGATAAAACGCCAGTCCCCCAGTTGGTGTGGTCGAGGATATACCAAGTGCCGAAATCTGCGCTGATGAGGCATAAGAGCCAAGCAAATGGCTATGACCCAATATAGGAATCTTATCCAGAACAGGACTGTGCCAGAATAGCAGTGTCCACATAGATATGTTCGCCAGAAGCGCTGTGGCAAGTATAACCGGTATGTTTGAAGCATATAAAAGCTGTAGTGGATACCTTCCCCTAGCACCCCGGACACGCTCATGTGCTATGGGTAGCTCTATCTTGCTGCTCTGGAAGAAGGCTACTATAAAGAATATGAGCAGAGTTCCAACAAGTGCTATCATTGGATTTGGCTGCGCAAAGAGTATCTGCTCCATACCTGTGTTTGTCAGATATGAACCAGGTGCATTCATGAACAGATATAGTGCCTTTGGTATTGCACCAGCAGGCGGGTTGGAAAGCGACAACGGGGATGTTATGGTAGAAGGTATCCAGTTAAATGTGCCTGTAAACAATTGCTGGGATACTCCAGCGGCGATGAATAGAGAAATACCTGAACCTATTCCATATTTGGATACAACCTCGTCCATTAGAAATACTAGATATGACCCGAAGAATAGCTGCAGAATGATAATGCTCTGTGCCAGGAATTCACCGTACCCGGGAACAACGTGTGCTATACTGGATACGAGTCCCGCGTCTGGTACGAGGAATCCGAAAGCCTGGGGAATTGCCTCTACAAATATCATTATGATTACCAGAAGCTTCTGGAATCCTTGATACATTGCCTTATCGCTGGAATCACTGAGATCAAGATTAAATATTTTTGCACCCGCAAATAACTGCATTACTATGCTTGCTGTTACAATGGGTCCAATCCCAAGATCCATTAATGATCCAGAGGCACCGGCAAAAATTGCCCTGAACGATGCAAAGACATCCACTGTTTTGGATGTGTTAAGCCCGTATATATAGATATTTGTCAGGGCAAAATATATAAGGACAACTACCGCGGTCCACATCATTTTGTGTTTAAAGGATACGTGTCCTTTAGCCTTCTTCACTGCAGGAAGTTTTGCTGTAAGGTTTTCAAGTCCATATAGCTTGCTCTTCTTAGGTCCCTGATAGCTCAAAAGCAGATACGCAATAATAAAAAGTGGGGATGATAATAACCCAAGTATGACTAATTTGAGCCCTGTGTAATGGGAAAAATAATAAAATACAACAATGAACAGGGCGAATATAAATATTACAGGGATTGCAACTCCCTTATTTCTACGGATTTCAGTCATTTTCTATCTTAGTACCGTAATTAGAAAGCTTATTAATAGTTTTTTCGGTAACCTGCGGTATCTTAATTCTGCACTTCACCTCAAAGTTTCCTGTTCCAAGCAGTTTGGTATATCCGGCACTTTCAAGATCTATTAAATCATCTACAACGTAGCCATTTGCCTTCAATTCATCGTAACGATCATTGAGCTGACGAAGTGTTATGGAATTTTTGTAGGTTTTTGAATGGATTGTAAATCCGTGAACGCCGTAATGGTTTTTGTCGTGAATGATCAACCATATTTTTCTGTGACCTCCAAGACCGGCCATTCCATTTCCTCCCTTTTTGCCCTTTCCTCTGCCAGACTTCATGCCTCTGCCATAATGGCCTCCTCTTAACTTTTTAGTTTTTGTTCTCACCATTTATATTCACCCCCGGAATTATCATTCTTCTTATTAGGTTATTAATTTTACTGCCCCTGTACCCAGCTGAGCCCTTCTGGTGGAAGGGTTTCTGTATTGCCTCATATCCTCCTTTAGGTGGATTAAGCCTTATTACAGGATTAATATCAGGTAAATCCTTGAATTTTACGTTGCCATCAATTAATTTCTTTGCCATGTCGCCGATGGAAGAATAACCTGATTCTTTTAGATAATCTTCAGTCAATTTTTTATGCCCTGTTAGCAGAACCCTGTCCTTTAGAACTAGTTCCAGAGTTTCTTCATCTATCTCTCCCCATGTTACATAATCTTTTACACGGTTAAGCATTCCATTTATGCTTTCTGATTCCGGAAAAATAACCATGTGGTTTATTCTATTAAGGTTCAGTAATTCTGCTGTTTTTTCCGCCGCAGGTTTTATGCCAGTGCTTCCTCTAATCCTTATTATTGCTATCATGTTCTATCCCCCCTACATATATGGGCGTTG
>JAKAAK010000214.1 GCA_021797025.1 Thermoplasmata archaeon | reverse complement strand
TCCGATTTTGTTGTCAATAAATTTATAACAAAATTATGCACAGCTATATTTTTATAGCAGGGATATATGGAATATTAGGTGGAATAATTCACCTGCAGTGAATGTAACTGCGGCGGCTGCCAGTGCCAGCAATGCTGCCCGTAGTCCTGATTTAAGTATGGGAGTATTCAGGGAAAGTGCAACGATCGAGTTTGAAATTCCCTGGGCGAAGAAGACAAAGGTTACGGCCAGCATTACTGCTATATATTTTGAAAAGAATATGAATGGAAGTATGGGTATGACCGCACCGACAATATATGAAAGTGCAGTATTGAGTGCGGAATTTGTTGCCTCTGATGAGTATTGATCTATCATTTTCTGGACACCTTTGCTTTTGGAAAATATGTGTTTTCTGTTCAGCATGGCTATTTTATATTCAGATTCTGATTTCTGGGCCAGATAGGCCCCCAGGGTCATGCTGAAAGTTCCACTGAGCCCTACAACAACACCGCTCAATGCAATATCTATATGGCTGGTGATTATGGCAGAAAGTCCTGCCAGTGTGGCAAGAACCTCTACCAACCCATCGCTCATGCCGTACAGGAAATCCCTGCTTTTCTGGATATTCTTTACACTACTTGATATTTTATTTGCAAATATTTCCTCATGCTGCATTTCGGAAACTATGAGTTCGTTAACCTTGTTCCTGTAGTTATCATCCTGTGTATAATTATCCAGATATTCCTTGTATTTTTTAATGGACTGGTATTCCCCGTGCTCCAGAAGATTGATAATCAGGCTTCCACCGATTATATTTCTCACAATCTTCATGAAAATATATTTGAGCTTCCTGTATGATACCTTATTGACATCCACATCCGTTGATTTTAATGCCTGGCCCCAGAAATTTGCATGTTCATTCTCTGTAGCCGCCAGTTTACGGAAGTTTTCCTTCAACTCGGGGTCCACGGTTTTTCTATAGAGATATGAATAAAAAACCATATCTGTTAATTCATCCCGTAAAAATTTTACCTGGTATTTGGTATTGGTTTCTGTAGCCATATAATGTTATAATATAATTATATAAAAGTCCTTTCAGAAAGTTCGGTATACCTATTGAAATAATAATTTAATTATCTGATGTTTTTATTAATTCTGTTTTTCCTATCCTCCTTCTACCTATGAGCAAAATCAATTCTGCCTGTGGCTCTTTATTGGCAGATAAAAGCATTTTCAGTTCATTTTTTCTATCAATAAAATTGTATATACTAGAAAGTATTTTACATCAAAGTATATTAATTATACATATTTTTAAGAAAGTTATTGATTATGAAATGACATGAATATATATAATTTATTATGAAAAATACATCATGCCAAAATATATACGTACAATTTAATAATATTATGTAAATGTCTCAATGAGAAAGTATTTAATTATCTTGCCATTATATATATATATGAACAGTAGTGGAGTATTAAAAGGCGTAAAAATAGTAACAGACCTGCCAGGACCAAAGGCAAAACAGGTAATTGCTGAGGATGAAAAATATCTTGCAACGTCTACTAAATCTTTACCAGTTGTTGCGTCAAGAGGCTACGGGTGTTACATAGAGGATGTGGATAAAAATGTGTTTCTTGATTTTTCCAGCGGTATCAGCACAACCAACATAGGATATGGAGATGAATATGTCATTTCAAAAGTAGAGGAACAGTTGCATAAGCTCTGGCATTTTGCCGGTACAGATTTCTTTTATGATGCGCAGGTGGAGGCCGCAAAGGCACTGATAGGTGTTGCTCCAGGAAGCCACGATAAAAAGGTATTCTATTCAAACAGTGGTGCCGAAAGCAATGAAGCGTCACTGAAACTTGCCAGAAGTTATACAAAACGGCCTGAATTCATAGGCTTTATAGGAGGATTCCACGGGAGAACAATGGGGGCTTTAGCATTCACCGCTTCCCAGCCCGTGCACCACGAGGGATTTTTCCCTGAAATGAACGGGGTTACACATATTCCCTTCCCTGATCCCTATAGAAACCCATTCAATATAGATGGATATGAAAACCCGGATGATCTTACAAATGCTGTACTGGATTATCTGGAAGACTATGTTTTCAATAGATTCCTGCCATCCAACAGCGTTGCCGGAATATTGGTTGAGCCCATACAGGGAGAGGGAGGATATATCGTTCCTCCAAGAAATTTCCACAAGAAACTCATGGAGCTGGCACACGACAATGAAATATTATACATAATGGACGAGGTACAGACCGGATTTGGAAGAACTGGAACCTTCTTTGCATCCGAATACTTTGATGTTGATCCGGATATCATGTCCGTTGCAAAATCCATAGCATCAGGAATTCCAATGGGTGCATCTGTTGTGAAGAGCAAATATGATTTCGAAAAATCTGGTCTTCATTCCAATACATTCGGCGGTAATCTCCTGGCTGCAGTAGCCAGCAAGGCAACCATTGAGGAGATCAAAAATAAGGATATGCTTTCCAATTCAAGAGATGTGGGAAACTATCTGAATAAGAGGCTCAAGGAACTCAGTGAGAAATATGATGCCATTGGTGATGTCAGGGGTTTAGGGCTGATGCAGGCAATTGATTTTGTAAAAAACAGGAGAACAAAGGCACATTTTGTTGCCCTGAGAAATAAAACAATTGAAAATGCATATAAAAGAGGTTTGATACTCCTCGGTGCCGGTGAGAGCGCCATACGTTTCATACCCCCATTGATAATCAATGAAAAACAGATTGATGAGGCGATTGATATACTGGATGACTCAATAAAGGCAAGCCTATGAATTCAGGTATGAAATAAGCGTTGTCAAGGGGAGTCCATCCTCCCATTTCAAAATAAAATTACCAGTTTTTGTTATTTTTTGCTTGGGAAGAAGCTCATATAAACCTCTCATTTTTCCCTTATATATATAATCACTTTCTATTGAAAAAAATCTCCAGAAATCTCCCTTATAATTTTTTAACCTGTATGCGTAGGTTATAAAAAGTCCAGAGGAAATGCATCTATTATGCAGTTTTAGTGCCTGATCCTGTTTTGTCCCGGAAGCCTCACTGAACGAAAGCTGGTTTCTTGATGATGATTTTACCTCAATAACAAGGGAGTAATCATCACGGAGGGCAACAAGATCTGCCCCGAATGACCCTGCTGCCCTTGCAACATAAAATGGTTTGTCCATTATTGTATACACCGTATCCCTTGAAACTGGATCAAGATTTTTTGATATTCTTTCTACAGTATTCTTTGTGCCATTAAGTATGTTCATTAATTCCCTTTCATATATGCTGCCATTCATTTCAATCAATTTAGTTAATAGTCTTCTTTATATTTTTCAACAGCTGCAACCTCTGTTCTGACCGTATTTTACCCTCGCTGAATTTCTGTTTTTCGGCTTCACTCTCCAGAATTAACTGGGGTATCTCTGCAGCATGGCCATTTTCATCCAGTGCAACATAGGTAAAGAATGCCCTTGTTGTCACGCTGGTAGTTCCACTGGTTACATTTTCAGATGACACGTCTATTTCTATCTCCATTGTTGATCTGGTTGTAAACGTGACAAAGGAATGGAGATGCACTATATATCCCAGTTTGATGGGAGAAAGAAAGAACAGATTGTCTATGCTGCCTGTTACTACCTTCATCCTGCTATGCTTGAATGCAGTTATACTGCCTATATTATCCATCCATTCCACAAGCCTCCCACCATAAAGGTCCCCGAACATATTTGTATCTGCGGGAAGAACAATAATCTCAGAATGTACTTCGGATTCACTAATCTTTTTTTCCATGATAGTCCATTGCAGATAATTTAATAATCTTATCACATATGCACATTTATCGATGATTTTGCATGGGAAGGTTTGTAATTGCAATAGATGGCATGGAATTCGGCAATAATAAAAGATATAGTTATACAGAAAAACTTCAAAATATTTTTACTTATATAGGAAAAATAATATCTGAAAACGAGGCTGTACTTGTATTCATGAGTGCAGAAAATAAATATCCCAGCATTCCGTTTATACTGAATATTGTAAATAATTATGACAAGGCCAGATATATAAATGGATATTCCAGGGACATCGTTAATATTTTCACCAGGGTTGAAGTGCATGAAATTATAGAGACAAGTAGTTATCTTGAACCGGTTGATATACCGGAAAAATCATCGGTAATGGATCTAATGGCAGATGGTTATCTTCCACTGATATTTGCCCCTGGAGCGCCTGTTGTAAGGAATTTACAGTACTACAGTTCTGTAGATGGGCATGTACAGGCAAATATGTATTCATCACTGCTGGCAACACTTCTTGAGGCTGATACCATGATTATAATAACAGATATGCCATTAAAGGCATTGAATCCAGATGATAAGAAAGTTGACACAGTGAAAATTGGATACAGGGAATTAAAGGAAATGCATAGTTCTGGCTATTTTAAAAATACCGGCTTTGAAGATATGATAATGTCTATTATCAACTTCATTTCTAAGGGAGGCAAGAAGTCCATAATAATGCAGATGAACAGGATAGATTCAAGGATTGAAATAAGAAATTAGTTTATACGGTATTTTTCTTTATTTCAGTTTCCTGAGGATATACAAAACATTTTCTGCATCGGGGTTCGTAACTTTCTACACCCCCTATTTTTATCTGCTCGCCGAACACTTCCTTTCCGTTCATAACCCTCTGGGTGAAAGTGGCATCTTCTCCACATTTTGCACATACTGCGGTCAATGAGTATACCTGATCTGCCCGTGCAATTATTTCCATTGATGTTTTAAATGGTGTTCCTGTATGATTTTTATTCAAGGCTGCAACGTAAACAATTTTATCCTCACTGGCTATCCTGTCAGCAATTTCAGGAAGTATGGAATCATGATTCCAGAACTGTGCCTCATCTATCCCTATTACATCAACGTTTTTTGAGAGTTCGTACATTTTTTTGACTCCATCGTTATCTGTGTTCAGCACTATGGCGGGAAGCCTCATTCCCTTATGAGTTGTTACGAATGTGGTATCGTATCTTTTGTCGATTTCCGGTTTGAAAAGAAGGGTATTCCGTCCTGCAAGAATTTCCCGTTCCAGAAGTTCGATTAACCTTGATGTTTTTCCTGAAAACATCGGTCCGGTTATGAGTATCAATTTGCCCATGCTGATGTTCTTCATATTGTTGTATAGTTAACTTGTATATGTTTTTCACTATGATTTTCAAGAGCATTATATCAGCATTAAGAGAAAACCGGATTAAATGTATTTTAGAAAATATTATCTGGATGAAGATAATAATGAATACATAGGGGATGAATTGATGGAGGCGGAGATAACAAATTTCAGGGAATATTACGATAATAAGATTATAACAGCATTAATCGGCGTGGAGGCTGATGTTAACAATGTGGACAATATAGGGAGGATAATAGGGGAAAATAAGAATGTTGAGGAGGTTTTTGTTGTAACAGGTGAATATGACCTTATAATAAAGGTAA
>JAKAAK010000018.1 GCA_021797025.1 Thermoplasmata archaeon | reverse complement strand
TCGAGTCGAAGGGCGGCTATTCTATAAAGCGGCCTCTAAGGTCAAGTTGCATAACAGCCGCCTCCGATTCTCACAGCTATATCGTCATATAGCTGAGGCTAAATAAGGTTTTTCATGATTTCTATAAAGCACAGGTGCATATTCTACATTCACTGTCTGATTGTTTCCACTTATAGTTATGGTACCGCTGGAATTCTCTGTTATTTTATACTGATTTGTTTTACTTACATTAAAATTATATGTACCGTTTAATTCCATGAATGAAATAGTGTTAGTATTGCTGCTAAACGATTCCTTATTTGAAAGGTTTACATACCATAAAGTTCCATTGTATAAACCACTCTCTATAAAAGTTATATTGTATTCAAGAGACTTGAATTTAACATAAATATTTACAGGTGAGCCTGCTACTTTAAAGCTACCTTTGTCTATTAAAGGATCATACGATTTATCATTTGTTGCGATAGAATAATCGTAGGTTCCATTAGGAATTGAGTAAATTATTTTAGCGCCCGTTGAATTCATAACATAGGACGAACCGTTAACTTCGTTCGTTATATTTGCGAACCACTTTATTCCAGAGGGTAGATTTCTATCTGTGAAAGTTACGTTGTATTTTATAGGTGCAAAGGCAACATTTACTGTTAAAGCTTTGTCTGTAACACTTACATCGCCTGTTGAATTTTGTATAACTGTATATCCCGATGGAGGTACGATAGAATATGAATATGTTCCAGGAATTTCGCTGAATGTTATGGTATCTGAAATAGAGCTGAGCTGCTTTCCATTAACACTAACATTCCATGGCGTGTCTGTACCCAAGCCCTTTTCTTTAAAGTTTACATTGAATTTCTGGGCATATGCATATACATCTCCAGACTTAGTCGATACATACAAAAATCCTTTATATAGAAGAGGAGGAGAGGATAATGGACTTCCAAGATCTTTCGCATCGATTATTTTCCCATTTGTTGCGTTAATAAAGTAGAGAATATCATTTGAAGAACCTGTGTATAGTATTCCATTTAAAGAAACCACTGGTGATACAGCCTGGCCACCTGTTAAATTTCTGCTCCATACAACATTGCCATTAGACTCTGATAAATCGTATAATGTTCCGTTACTCGCTGTTACATATACATTATTGTTGTATATTGTAGGTGTAGACCCTATATTTAGGGTTGTAGTTGCATTGCTTAAATTTTTGTACCATAATATATTACCATTGGAGGATACTCTATATACATATCCTGCTGTTGTGCCGAAAAATATACTGTTATTAGAAAATGCTGTACCGTCTGAAACATCGCCATTTATTGTGGTATTCCATGCTAAACTTCCATTGAGCACATTGTATGCACTAACATTATTGTTATTAGTATATCCAACAAAAATATAGCTTCCATTGAATGTTGGATTGCCGCTTATATCACCTATAGTATTTATTGCCCATGCATGACCCAGACCTGATGAACCAAATTCACCAAGTGATGATAAATAATATGCTTTCATATAGTTGCCTGTGGTGGCGAAGAAATATCCACTATATATGTTAAATGTATATGTGCCCTGCAATTCCCCAATATGCTCCGCACTATTATAAGGGGAATCACCATAAAATGCGTTACCGGTTCCATAAATCCCATAACCGGGAGCATCATTATAATAAACGCTATACATGGAAATACCTGCTTGTGTTGGTATATATTTATTTTCAACAAACCACCCCCAACCACTATATTGAGGCGGAGCTGTGTAAAGCTCTTTTACTTCTCCAGTTGTACTATTTAGTACTGGAAAACCTAACGAATAATCATCAGCTTCTCCCATACAATCTCCAGGTGATGAAAGAACCAAACCGTATTTTGTGGCTGTCATTCCTGTATTACCCTGACCAAAATCATAAGTCCATATAAGATTTTTAATGCTGTTGGGTCCTGAACTTGAGTACATTCCATTGTGTGTATAATTACCATGGTATTCATTGGCTGATGGGGAAAAAATTGAACTTTTATCGTTTACTGAACTATTATTACCGAATGCAAATAATGTTCCGTATTCAGTTAATCCCACTAATTCATTATCAGAAATTACAAGGTTACTCCTGATAGGCTCGCCTATGTTGTAATACCATATTAATTTTCCATTGGTTGAATTTATATCATAAACCATGCCATTTGCAGTTGCAAAATAAAGCATATTATTTTCTATTAAGGGGGAAGACCATATACTTTCATCGTTACCACTCAAAAAATCCCAGTTTAACTTTCCTGTTGTAGCATTGTAAGCATACAAATACCCATTCATTCCAGATACATACACTGTATTATTAAATTCCTCTGTTTTCCTTAGTGAAACAGTATTCATTGAGATATTCCACAATATTTTCCCAGAATCTGATATTGCATATAATCTGTTATTAAGTGTAGGTACGAAAAATGTATTATTATAAAAAGATATACTTGCACTGGGAGATGAAGATAAGGTTGCATTCCAGTTTAATATGCCATTTGTATTATTTATTGCACTTATTACATTACTATTTGAAAACCCAACTAACACCTCGTAGTCACCTACTGTTGGTTCTGTTGAGACACTTAAATGGCTTACGTACTGCCATTCCTGCGTGCCTACCGACGAATTAAAAGCTGTCAAATCTGAACTGCCATAACTTGTTGTATAAACGCATCCATTCGAATAAACAAAGGTTTGGTACCCGTTAAAATTATTCTCTGTTGAAGCGCCGGGAATCGATTCTGTATATACTTTGCTACCGGTTAGGAGTGTGGCTGCTTCTAAATAGTTGTGTGGAAGTCCAAAGTATAACTGGCCGGCTCCGAATGCAGGATAAGACGTTTCAGTAGTGGTAATGTTATAGATGTTCGTGCCATTTAAATTATAAACCATAATACTATTACCTACCGGCGAAACATATAAACGATCTCCATCTACTGCTAATCCACCATGATATACACTATATCCGTCATTCCTGTCCCAGAGAAGGTCAGCGGTTGTAGGTAAGTTAGACATGACAGGCATGTTATTACTTCTCAAATCAATACCGGCGTCCTGATTGGATTTATTATTTATTGGATTTGCCTGTAAATTTGTCTGTTCACTTATTCCAGAAAAAACTGTCAATACAAATAAGCCGACAACAAGAATGGCAATTACTTTGAATTTTTTGCCAGATTTATTCATAAATTCTTTACCTCACTAATATATAAAATCTTTTTTGTGCATCTTGCACAAAAAAGTTTAAATATCATAAAGTAACAGAATTCGTTATATTTGTATTTTCACAGTTCTTATGAATTCTCATTCATATTGTTACATTTACAGAGGAACAAATTGGAAACATATAACTCAGTATGTGCCACCTGCTGAACAATCAATAATGTTTTATAGGAATATGGCTCATGCCTTCCTGATATTCATGGTGAATCCTAGAAGATGGTTTCTGAGAATTAAATATTTTTGTGTTATTATAATAAATGTATATATAATTAATAATATAAGTTTCTTATGTATTTGACTTTGTGATTAACACAAAAAACATTATGTTTATACTCAGTAATATGGAGAACAACTCCTATGTTAATCTAGCACAGAATTTCAATGGTAAGATATCCCATTTTAAAAATGCTTATAATTACCTGAAAAAAAATAAAATAATTTTTTATAAGGATAAATTTTGTGTAAATAACAATATTAAAACCCTGGTATTATCAAAAAATAAATTTGTAAAAGTTTTTGCAAACGGGAATAGGGCTGTAAAAATAGAGGAAGAATTTATTGTTATATCAAAAGAATTAAAAAATTTAGAATTTGGTTCTATATATCTTTCAGGAAATAAAAATTATAATCCCAAAGCCAGGCTCAACAGTATCAATGTTTATCAATTATATAATCAGAAGATGAAAAAAATACCGGTAACTTTAAGTCTGGCTAAAGATAGAAAAAAAGATAATTTAAAATTCATTGCAGAGCCAGAACCTGCAATTAAACGGGGAGATTTTGTTAAATTTAGCTATTATTTATGGCTTGATAACTACTACGCAAAAAATCGTGAGGAGGCTATAGAAAAATATAATGAGGAATATATAGGCGAGGGCATCATGATGTATTACAAGGCGTTGAAGTTTAATATATCTGTAAAATTCCCTGAAAACTATAAATATACAGAGGCCGGTAAATTTCATTATAAAGGTTCTTTGGAAGGATTTAAACTAAACAACTTAAAGCTCAATGAAAAATTTGAAAGCAATCTTAAAAAGCTGGATTATACTATTGAAAATCCGGACCGTGGCGTTTATTTTATCAGATGGATCCCGGCGAATTAAGTTTTAAAATTATTGGCCAGTAAAGATCACTGGCTTGAGGTTTCAAATAAGCCTTATTTCTTTTACGCCGGGAAGCAGGTTTCTTTTGTACATTATATCATAGAAGAATTCCAATCCTGACCTTACATCATTTAATGAAACATTGTATTCCTTGATATCTGCCCCTATAGTACCTTTTATTACCTCTAAACTTATATCTGAATTCTGAACTTCCCTCATGATCTTTACATCCACAGGAAGCACTTCCTCCATATGGGATTCTGCATATTTCTTGCTCCTGTTGTATAATTCCCTGAATTTAACAGCGTATTCCTCACCGATTTCTGAGTTTATCAGGACCGTTCCCATGGGCATCGGCTTATTTCCAGATAGCTCTTTCCACATTTCCCACATGCTGGCGAGCCTGTGCGGATCTACGCCCATCTTCTTCAAATCGTACATGGCTTTCAGTTCATGAACTGCAACCATGACGCCGCCTTCCTCAACCATGGCATTTACCTCATCCAGCACCCTGTGAACCACAACAAGTTTTCTGTATTTTCCTATCAATAATTTATAAAGATTGAGGGCAGTTGTGTTTAATCCGTGTACAATAATTTTTGAATTTTTTATTTCTTCCATATCCATATTTTTCATGGCGAGAATGGGCATGCCTGTAATTCCATCTACTGCTGATGCCACAGCACTGGAAAGAATGAAATAATCCTTCTGCACATATGGATACAGTGCGGCTGATGGTACTGAAATATCAACTTCCTTTTTCACAATTTTATCATTAACCTCCTGAACCGTCGGTATAAATTCAAACTCAAGATTGAAATCATCACTCTTTACTTTTTTCTCAATTAATGGTATGAATGGATAAAGGTCTCCGGAATCTGCAAGTGCACCAATTCTTATCGTTTTCATGTATACTTATTTATAGATATTATTTAAATGGTTTTAAAAATTATTAGACAAGTTTTAACGTTTGTAGATATTTTAGCTATTACATTGTTTATACCGTACTTCTGAATTTATACGCATGATTTTTATATTAAATTATATTATATAATTATGTTAAAGGTAGCATTGACCCAGTTAAGGCCCGTGGCGGATAAGGATATCAGCATCAGGAATATAGAATATTATTCAGGCATTGCTGCTTCTAATTCTGCAGGGCTCATTGTATTCCCGGAATATTATATGTTTTATTCTCCGTATAAGGAAACCGTAATTAAGAATTCAGAACCATTAAATGGAAATTATGTTAAAAGACTGAAAGAGATATCTTCAGAAAATAAGATAGGCATAATAACAGGAATCAATGAAATATATGATCATAATTACTATGATACAGCAGTATTTGTACAGAACGGCGAACTGGATAATTATTACAGGAAGGTGCATTTATACGATGCATTCGGATATAAAGAATCGGATATTTACACCTACGGAAATGGGCCTTTTAAAATATCCAGTATGGATAACGTAAACTTCGGAATGCTCATATGTTATGACATAAGATTCCCGGAGGTATTCAGAAATTATTCACTGAACGATGTGGATATGATTGTACTTATATCTGCATGGTTTTCCGGCCCCATGAAGGAAGAGCAGTGGCTGTCACTGGTTTCAGCCCGTGCACTTGAAAATACAGTTTATCTTGCAACTTCAAATATGGTTGGAGGTGCATTTACAGGGATAACAACCTTTACAGATCCGATAGGTGCAATAACAGCCAGAGCTGCAGAGGATGAGGGAATTATTTACGCTACTGTGGATACTGAAAGAATTGCAGCTGTAAGAAAGAAAATGCCAGTTCTCAGGCAGAGAAGGCCGGAACTTTATAAACTGTGAAATAGATGATATACGTTATAATGAGGAGAGAAATTTCAAAGTATCTAATTTCAAAGGTATCCTGTGACCATCTTTTCAGGAAAATAGAGAATCTGGATGATGACCAGATTGTACTTGATTTTCTTCTTGTGTATTATATAAGCAACGAATTCATTGATGCATATATAGCTGATAAGGCAATTTGCACCAAGGAAATTATTGAAAAAAATATGCCTTTATCAATGAAAAAGATCACTGGATAATTCTGGATTTAATCAATATTCCGGTTTTAAAGCCACAGTTTTTGCAGCTCCCATCGGCATTTAAGCCTACTACAGAGGAATCGAATATATGTCTTTCTATTAGGAGGTTTGCGCATTCCGGGCAGTAAGTGTTTTCGTAATTTTTTTCTGGAACATTCCCGAGATAAACATAATGCATGCCCATGGACTTTGCCAGGTCATAATGTTCTTTTAATGTTTTGAAAGGCGTCGCCGGTAATAATAATTTATAATCTGGATGGTACCTGAGGAAACTTACAGGTATGTATTCTCCCGCTATTTCAATGATTTTGCCGATCATTTTTTGAGCGTCACTGAGATTGTCACCTATATCAGGGATTACAAGGTCAGTTATTTCTGTGTGAATCCCGTAATCCAGAGCAGATTTTATAGTATTATAAATTAAATCAGGGTGCATTACAGATATGTATCTATTATAGAATTTCTCCTGAGCATTTCCCTTGAAATCAATGGTCATGGCATCAAGAAATTCAGATGCCATTTCCATGGATTCCAGAGTTTCATAGCCATTAGTCACATATATATTGAAAAGCCCGTATTCATGTGCCAGCATTCCTGTATCGTGGGCAAACTCCATGAAAATTGTTGGCTCATTATAGGTATAGGCTATGCCATCAACATTCAATCTCCTGGCAACTTTTACTATTTTCTCCGGGGTCATGTATTCTCCTTCCACTGTTTTTCTCTGGCTCATTTCATAATTCTGGCAGTATTTACAGGCAAAATTGCAGCCCGAGGTTCCGAAGGAGAGTATTCTGGAGCCCGGATACATATGCAGAACAGGCTTTTTCTCAATAGGGTCTATGTTATATCCCGTTGGATAACTGTAAACATCAAGGTTCAGGGTTCCGTTTTTATACGTCCTTACACCACAGAATCCGCTCTGATTTTCCTGTAAATTACAGTATCTTTCGCAGGCTGTACAGATAATCCTGCTGCCATTCCTTTTATACAAACTGGCTTCCACGTTATATTATTGCATTAAGAGTATTTATACTCTATTAATATTTTCAGAAGTTTATATATAGGCTATCATGGCAGCATAACCTACCACTCTCTTGCGATCTGTTCCGGTATCTCCTGAATTGCTGTGTTTAATTAATGCAATTTTCCCTTTCATTTCCTTCGTTATCATCATTAAAATAGCTATTGCCCCATAGCCACACACTGATGTTCCATATGTGATCCTATCTTCATAATAATGAGTGATCCTGAGGCTTTCTATGTCATTAATTGTGATATCGTCCAGTTCATTATTTTTATTATATTCATTATAATGATTCAAGTCTGAGCTTATGAGCAAAAATGGCTTATCTTCCATGGAGCTTATAGTGTCTGCCACATTTCTGGCTACCGAAGCATCCTGATAGCCCATTATTATGGGCGTAAAGGTAAAATCATTATTAAATAGATACTGAAGAAAAGGAAGCTGCACCTCAATGGAGTGCTCTATCATATGCGCCTCTTTGTCACTTTTTATAATATTAGATTTCAAAAGAATTTTATTGGCTATATCTGAATTTACCCTTGCGTAGCCTAAAGGGGTATTCCAGTAGCCGTCGGGATAAATAACAGGGTACTGTGGATATCCTGAATGATTCGGTCCTATAATCAGAAAATTTCTTTTCTTTAAGTCCTTAATCATGCTGTAGGCGTATCCAGCAGTTTTTCCGGAATACATGTAACCTGCGTGTGGCACTATTGCCCCTATTAATCTTTTATATTTTAACTCAGGTTTTTCAATATCCATGTAACTTTTTATATCACTTTTCAGTTCATCATAATTATCTGGATAGAATGCGCCGGCAACATAGGGTTCTCTTGTATTATCCATATATAATGATTACTATGCTTTATATAAATTTATATATAGGTTGAAATTATTCTGCTTCAATTTTATCGTATAAAATATTGCGACTGTAATTGTATTTTTTATTATCTTAGATGCTTCAATGCTAATGTGTATATACAATTAATGTTTAATGAATTATAAAATGATACTTGATGAATTTATTAATAGTTTGAGCGATGCAGACGGTAGAATATTAATAGGTATTGCAAGGAACACCATCCATGGGGATAAAAATTATTTGAATGTTCCTGAGAAACTTGAAGAAAAAGCCGGCGCTTTTGTAACGTTGACTGAAAATAATAATTTAAGGGGGTGCATCGGTTATCTGAGACCTGTAATGCCCCTTGCAAAGGCAGTGGAAAAGGCAGCGTGGAATGCAGCCTACAGGGACCCACGATTTGAACCCATGAATAAAAATGAATTTAAAGATATTGAAATAGAAGTAACGGTAATCGGGGAGCTAAAGGAGGTAAAATATGAGGATATACGTTTAGCTGAACCGGGCAGGTTCGGCCTTTATATTGAGAATGGAATATACTCGGGCACACTGCTTCCCCAGGTCGCTGTTGAGAATAATATGGACATGGATGAATTCATAGCTGAGACATGCAGGAAAGCTGGAATGGGAAAAGATTGCTATAAGAATTCTACAATGTATGCATATACTGCAAAAATATTCCATTAATGTTGTATGATAAATTTATTTTAAACAAAATTAATTTTTTCGGTATAAACATGCTCTGTGAGTTTTCTGAGCTGGTCAGTGCCATAAAATATGGATTTCATGACGATAGCATCCCTATAAAATTTCTCCACGCCGAAGTCCTTGAAATAACCATAGCCACCGTGGGTGTTCACTGAATATCTGGCTATCTCAACCAGATGTTCCATGGCAAAGTTGAATGTATAGTAGGGATCGGTTTTACTGTATAAAACGTTTCTAAGAATTGTCTCTGTTGACCTGAATCTTGCAAGCCTGAATGAAACGGGTTCGAAATCCCTGAGCTGATTCCCGAATGCCTTTCTCACATTTGTATAATCTATAGCCTTCTGGAGTGCACCTGAAATCATTCCGAGCGCTATTGCAGATGCGGGGCCGTATGATTTTTCCATAATTTCCGGAAGTTTGTTTTCACTGTTCAGGTTCTGGAAACTGTTATCCAGTGATAAATCCCCGAATTTTAAACCACGGAATCCCATGAAGTCCCGGGATTCAGACCTGAATGGCCCGGAAACTGTGGATGTTCCTCCATGGAATACGATAAGTTGATCACAATCCGAACCCAGGATGTTCTTGATTTCTCCGGTCATCTTACCTGCAGATGTTCTAACATTGACCTGTTTATTTATAAAATCAACTGCAGTGGAAATTTTGCCGGTGGATGCGTCTGTAAGCGTATTCTCCGCCGGTGTATCCTTTACTGACGGATAATAAAGAGAATTTAACAGAAATATTTTCATTGCAACCGATGGGGAATATTTAGAGATTTCTTCCAGAATTATTTCGTATGATATTTTATCCAGCCCGGAGCCAGAATATTTATCCGGTATGGATGAACCCAGAAAACCCTGTGATGCTATAAGATCGATCAATTTTTTGCTGATTCCCTCCGTTTCTATTATTTTTTCATCAAGGTTTTTTTCACAGAATTCTGCTACGGTTTCCCTGAGTATATTATTTTCCTCCTCCATTTTATTCACCTTTCAATATATACCTTGCAATTACAAGCTTTTCTACTTCGCTGGTTCCTTCCCATATTTCCATGATTTTAGCATTCCTGAATATTCTCTGCACATTCTCATACAGGGATTTGTCTCCAAGTATTTCCATTGCCTCCTCCGCAGCGTATACTGCTGTTTCACTGCTGTAAGCCTTTGCCATGCTTGTCAGCTCCGGTTTTGGCTTGAATTCAAAAAGATATGAAGCAGCGTTGTATGTCATCTGCCTGGATGCCTCGATCCTGGTTCCAACATCGGATAGCCGGAACATGGAATCCTCATCCTTTACATTATTTTCCCCTATGTATGACTTGATTTTGTCGAATGCACCTCTGGCTATTCCTATGGACTGGGCAGCAACATATATTCTGCTTATATTGAAAAACATCATTATATAATAGAAGCCCTGGCCCTCCTCACCAATAAGGTCATCCTCAGATAATTCAATATTGTTGAACTGGAGTTCCGCGGTATTTGTTGCCCTTACGCCGAGCTTATCCTCCAGCTTAGTTGCCTTGAAGCCCTTTAATTTTGTATTCAGGAGGAATGTGCTCATGCCATGATGCGGATTCGGGTCATCGGATGTTCTTGCCAGTATGACCAGATAATCCGCTATTGCGCCGTTTGTAATGAACATCTTTGAACCATTTAGTATGTATTTATTTCCCTGTTTTTTTGCTGTTGTTTTTAACGCGGCAACATCACTCCCGCCTGATGGCTCTGTGACACCGAGTCCCAGTATATATTTTCCCCTGTAAACATCGTTTAAAATTTCTTTCTGCTTATCATTACCGAAGAGCATTATAACCTCACTGCCAAAATAGGGTGTTGTAAGCGCTATACCGAGGCCTGCGTCAACCCTGCAGAGCTCCTCTATGGCAATTAAAACCTTGGCAGGATTCTGCATGTCCACAATTCCCAGAGATAAAGATTTCTTTCTCAGTTCATCCGGATATGCCTCCTTTCTATCATACTCAGCTGCTATATCCTCCGTAAATTCCTGAAGGGCAAAATCCCTTATCTTATTCCTGTAATCATCAAGTTCTTCAAACATTTAAACACGCTCCAGCAACATTGAATATCCCTGTCCACCACCGACACATAGTGTGGCAATCCCGAGGTTTTTCTTCTGATCCTGCAGGGTTCTTCCCAGTGTTCCTGCAAGCCTCGCTCCTGTGGCACCCAGTGGATGGCCTATGGATATTCCACCTCCATGTATGTTTACCTTTTCAAGGTCAAGGTTGAATGCATGCACTGCATTGAGAACAACAACTGCAAAGGCCTCATTGATTTCCCAGTAGTCTATATCGTCCGGGGAGAGCTTGTTCCTCTTCAGCACCTTTTCGGTTGCAGGAACGGGTCCTTCTCCCATTATTGTTGGATCCACACCTGCAGCTGCGAAATCAACTATCCTTGCCAGCGGCTTCATTCCGTATTCCTTTACCTTTGAACCGGACATCAGCATTACCATGGATGCACCGTCATTCAGAGATGATGAATTTGCTGCTGTGATTATACCATTCTCTCTGAATGCTGGTTTAAGAGATTTTATCTGTTCAAGTGAAACATCCTTTCGTATTCCCACATCACGGTCAATGGTGGCTCCATTGACAGAAACGGGCATGATCTCACCCTGCAGGAAACCATCGTCATATGCCTTTGCAGCCCTTTTATGGGAATGATATGAATATTCATCCATTTCCTCTCTGGGTATTTTCCTTAGACCTGCAAGCTTCTCTGCGGTCAATCCCATATTGTACGATACGTTCATATTGAATTTGGCATATTTTGGATTTACCATGAGTTCCATATTGGGCCTGATAAATGGATTATCTATGCCTAAAGGCACATGGGTCATATGCTCCATGCCTCCTGCAATGGTAATGCCCGCTTTTCCTGTCATGATTTCCATGGCTCCAATGCCCGTGGCGTTCAGTGACGATGAGCATGCACGGTCAAGAGACATTGCCGGCACCGATACTGGCAAATCTGCAAGCAGCACCGGGTGCCTGCCACCGTATGTCCAGTTTTCGCCTGCCTGGAAGGCACATCCTGTTATAACATCCTCTATTTCCGCAGGATTGATTTTTGTCTCCTTCACTGAGAGCTTAATCAACTCTGACAGCATTTTATCCATTCTTAAATCATTGTACACATCCTTTTCCGGGTCCCTGGGCCTTGCCCTCGAGAACGGAATTCTTCTGTAATCAACTATGTAAACTTCTTCCATACTATTTCACTCCAGTTTTTTTCTCAGAACCATTTTATTGATTTTTCCAGTTCCTGTTTTTTCAAATTCATCCACAAATATGTAATCATCGGGCAGCCAGAATTTGGCTATTCTCCCTGTATCCACATATTTCTGCATTTCCTTCTCTATGGTTTCCCTGCTGGCATTTCCCTTAATGAATGCAACAGGGCGTTCCCCCCATTTCTCATCGGCCTTCTTCGTTACTGCAACCTCTCCCACTCCGGGAACGGTGCTTATCAGATCTTCCAGCACCATGGAGGGTATGAACTCTCCACCGGATTTTACGGCATCGCTTTCCCTGTCCACGATTTTGATATAGCCGTATTCATCCATTGTTGCCAGATCACCTGTATGAAGCCATCCGTCCCTCCACAATTTTTCTGTCTTTTCAGGGTCTTTTATATACCCTTCCGTGAGCCATGGAGCCTGAACTATGATTTCTCCGATTTCCTTATTATTTTTCTCTACATCCTTTCCATCTGATACCACACGGAGATTGACAAATGGTACCGGTATTCCTGTTTTTCTTCTGTATTCCTGCTTCTTTTCACTGCTGAATTCCATTACTTCATTGCTATAATTGGCCAGTGTCAGGATGGGGCCTGTCTCAGACATGCCGTAACCGGTTATAACAGTCATGCCCAGGGATTCTGCTGTCTTTGCCAGGCCTTCATTGAGGGCGGCCCCTCCTATTATGGTTTTAAGTTTCAGCTTTCCCATTACCTCCGGGCCACGCTTTGCCTGCAAAAGCAGGTAGAGAATTGAAGGAACCATTGCAGAATTTGTAACCTTTTCCCTTTCCATGGTTTCAACAATCCTGTCCCATTCGTATTTTCCAGGTAGAACGTATTTTACGCCTCTCATGATTGTAAAATATGGGATTCCCCAAGCATGCACATGGAACATTGGTACCAGTGGAAGCATAACCGCTGTGCGCTTGAATGATATTGGCTCATCGGATAAGCCCACCGAAGTGGCAAGACTGTGAAGAATTAGCTGCTTATGGCTGTAATAAACTCCCTTGGGCAGTCCCGTTGTCCCCGAGGTGTAGAACAGTGTTGCCATGCTGTTTTCATCCGGCTGTATGTCATTGTATTCCGCGTCCTTAAGCAATTCATCCATAAAGTATACATTATCTATACCGTATTCCTCATGCCCTTTTTCGGAATAAACAATGAAACCCTTGATGAATTCGAACATATCCCTGTATTTAAGAAGAAGTGGCATGAAATCGGCATTGACAACTATATAGGAATCCTCTGAATTTTTTATGGTATAATACAAGACTTCAGGAGGATATCTGATGTTTACCATATGTATCACTGAACCTATCATTGGAATTGAATAATAACAGTACAGATAACTGATAGTATCATAATCCAGAACGGCTATTCGATCTCCGGGTTTTACCCCTATCTTCCGGAGGTTGGCTGCAAAATTCTTTGCATTTTTCGCAAATTGCCTGTAAGTAAGGGTTTCCTTACCATATACTATCTGCTGATCACCGTTTGATCTCACGGCACTGTCCAGAAGATTGTTAACAGTCAGCTTAAAGTCTACCATAGTTAATGATAATCATTTATATTATAAGTTTTCCCATTACAACGTTATCATTGTTATGAGTAATACATCGATTAATTATTCCTGCATAGATATTCAACGGTTATAGGATTTATAAAAACAATTATAAATTAATTATAGCAATATGGCCAGAAATTTTCAATGTAAAGTATGAATCAAAAAGCATTTAAAGTTAAAAAATATGTATTGCTATGATAAAACAGGTAGCAGTCATAGGTGCCGGAGTCATGGGACACAGCATAGCAGAAGTCTTTGCATTGAACGGATATAATGTAAATCTTGAAGATTTTTACCCGGAAGTCATAGAAAAAGCCAAAAAAGGGCTAAATGATAGCCTTGATAAACTGGTCGCATCAAAAAAAATAGATGCAGCAGGAAAACAATCTGCACTTGCCCATATAAAGTATTTCAACCGCATCGAGGAGGCAGTAAAAAACGCTGACCTATCCATAGAGGTTGTTCCTGAAGTTTATGATATAAAGGTAAAGGTGCTTAAGGAAATAGCAGAGCATACTGGAAAGATCATAGCATCAAATACATCAAATATAAGAATCACGGAAATGGCGGAGGAGATCAAGAATCCGGAGAGATTCCTGGGAATGCACTTTTTCAACCCGCCTATTCTCATGAAGCTTGTGGAAGTAATCAAGGGAGATAAAACATCCATGGAATACGTGAATGAGCTTTACGACCTTTCCAGAAAAATCGGGAAAATACCCATAAAAGTATTAAAGGATGAGGCTGGCTTTGTGGTAAACAGGATATCGGCGCCGGAAATGCTGTTGCTCTGCAATGCCTACGGAAACAAGGTTGAAAAGCCCCAGGCAATCGATAATTACTTTAAATCGCAGGGTCTGCCCATGGGGCCGTACCAGCTATTTGATTATGTTGGTCTTGATACAGTTGCAGATTCCCTTAAATATTATGGTCAGGAATTATCGCCCGATTATGGTAAATGCCATGCATTTGATGAACTAATAGAGGCTAAAAAACTTGGTGCAAAAACCGGTGAGGGCATTTATAAATGGGAGAATGGAAAGGCTGTTATACCTCCTGCGGAGGAAAGTGATAAAATAAATTTAATGGATATGTTTGCCCTTGAAATAAATGAGGCAACGAAATTAATCGAGGATAACGTTGCCACAGCTGAGGATATAGAAACAGGGGTAAAATACGGATTGAACAGGCCATTCGGCCCCATTACGGTTGCCAATGGCCTCAGTAATGATGAGGTGCTATTAACCCTCGACAGGCTTCACAAACAGTACGGAATAGCGGTATTCAAACCTTCAGATACACTGAAAAACCATAAAATGAAAGAGACCTTCAACAAAAAACCGGTGGAGTTTAAAAAAGAAGAAAAGACAGGAATTCTGGACTATAAGGTAGAAGGGAAGGTAGGGATAATAACCCTGATGAACGGAAAAAACAACCTCATGAGCTTCGAATTGCTGAAGGCACTGGACCACCAGCTTGACCTTATAGAGGAAGCAAATAATGTAAATGCAGTAATAATAAAGGGAAATGACAGGGCTTTCTCCGCCGGAGCTGATTTGTCGCAGTTTATCAGCAACCCGTTCATGTTTATGAAGATAGCCAGTACCGGGGAACATATATTTGATAGAATTACCGGGATGAACAAGATTTTCATAGCACAATTGAAGGGGTATGTACTTGGAGGAGGCTTCGAACTGGCACTGGCATGCGATATCAGGACATCACTTCCCGATTCAACAATAGGGTTCCCGGAGACATCACTTGGTCTTATACCCGGATATGGTGGCAGCCAGAGGCTTCCGAATCTTATAGGCATATCCCGTGCCATGGACATGATTTTATCCTGCGAAAGAATAAGCGGACAGAAGGCATATGAGTACGGCATAATTACAAGGCTGTATTCCGAAAAGCTCGAGGAGAATACCATGAATCTGGCAAAAGACCTTTCCGAAAAAATATCACCTGCATCTGTTTATGTGGCAAAGCGCCTGATATACAGCACTGCAAAGATGAATCTGGATGAGGAGGCCCTCTCAATGGGGATGCTTTACGCCGGAAATGACCTGAAGGAGGGGGTAAGGGCATTCCTGGAAAAGAGGAAACCGGATTACAAGGGCAATTAAAACCGGCAATAATTAATATTATAATTTTAATGCCTGTTACATGCTTCCATCATCCAGAGCAGATAAAACCGGGGTATCAGGTAAAATATACGGTAAAGGGAAGGATGTAAAGGAAATCATTAACAATTCTTCCTTACTTTTCAAGTTTCTAACAGGTAGAAGATGCTGCATTGCAACAGGTTTTTACATCAAAAATATACAGGATGGATTTGCAGCACAGGTTGATGAAGAGAACAGTATTGATTCCTTTTATTATGGAATAATAAAGGAGTATGGAAGAATGTTATACTCCAGAAAGCATAAACACGGCACCAAAAAAATCTCAAAATTCATCGGTGGAATATCATACAAACGGCGGAGAATCATGGCAGCCTCAAATGTTCTCACACCGGCTATTGTTAAAGCCTTTCCTGAATTGTTTGAAATATCCGTGAGGTACTATGAAAAATTATCCCCGGACACTGACTTCACCTCACTTTTCATAAAATCTGTGGAAAAAACGGGCATTGATGCGGATACATGCAGACGGCTGTTCATAGAAATAATCAACTCTGCTGAACCCTCTGCCTCATGGGCCAGAAAAATAAGGTCACTTTCATATGAACTCTATGGAAATAATTCCATGTATTTAGATCAATTTGCCGTTTATATAGCATATGCTATGTTTAAAAAATGCAATAATAATATATCCTGTGCCTTCTGGTCAATGTACAGATATTCGCCCTATCAAATATGCAGGATTATTATGGGGGATACCGAAAATGCCGAAGACCTGTTATGGCGCGTTTGATAATATTATTTGTTTGAATTTTGTGCTGATAATATTTTAAGAGAATCTGCCACCACGTTGACGGATCTGTGAAAATCATTTAAATCTATAACCTCATTCTGTGTGTGGGAAAGTCTTGTGTCTCCAGGGCCATAGGTAATGGCAGGGATATGCCAGAGATTCCCAAGGGTGTTCATATCACCAGACCCACTTTTGAATATAAGTTTAGGGGACATATTATTTTTAATTATTGCTTCCTTGAAAGATTTTACAAGCGGGCTTTTTATATCTGATATATAGGGCTCCGTCCGGTTTTCAATCGTATATGAATAATTATTTAAAAGTATATTCTCCATGTCAGATTTTATGCCGGTAATTAAATCATCCTCCGACCGAGCCTTGGGGTATCTTATATCAATATACATTGAAGCATGCTCTGGCGTCATATTATCGTATTCACCACCGGCAAATTTTGTGATCCCGGCAGTAACGGAGTTGAAGTCCCTGTTGTTTCCATATTTGGTTCTTATTGAATGCCACAGATCCATTAATGAATCTATTGCATTTGTTTCCATCCATGCTGAACTGGCGTGATGTGTTTCCGTTCTTTTATCTATTTTTAATAGAATCCTGCCCTTGTACCCCGCTGTTATATTCATGGCACCGCCAGGTTCGCCGAATATGGCATAATCATAACCATTATATTCTCTCATAATGCTGTTTATGCCCTTGCTGTCACTCTCCTCTCCGGAGGCTGCTGATATAAGCAATTTCCCCCTGAAACCTTCATCAATGGCCTTTCTGGCACCCAGAATCAGTGCAAGAAGTGATGATTTGGCATCCACTGCACCCCTTCCATAGATAAGGTTTCCATCAATCCTGACAGGAAGTATTCCCGGAACTGTATCCTCATGCCCGCAGATAAATACGGATGGGGTACCATTTCCATTTACTGATATGACATTGAACTGTTCATCGATTACAGGGTCCTGGAAATCCAGTTCTATCATGTATTCTCTTATGAGTTTTGCTATTTCACCTTCTTTTCCACTGGGTGAATATATATTCAGCATTTCCAGCAGCATATCCTCTGGCTTCATCTTTTAGCCTCTGATATGAGATATTCAGCTATATAGTCAGGTATATTTATACCGGTTACTGGAACTGTATTCTTGAATTCTGTATTCCCGTTTACCTCATTGACAAAATAACCATCCTTAGATTCCAGTATATCAATTCCATAGATGCCCGAACCAAGCGCTTTGTGTACCTTCTCCACAATATCCTCTATTTCTGGAGTAATTTTCAATGGCTCAGCTCTTCCACCCAGTGCAGTGTTTGTCCGCCAATCCTCTCCGGACCTGTATCTGTATATTCCCGCAACTGCCCTGTCATTTACAAGGAAAACCCTCAAATCCCTGTTAAAATCGTTAATGTATTCCTGTGTGTAATTTACCTGGTATATCGGGTACATGTATTCCTTGTATTCTGAAACATCCATGGCTGCATAGTAATCGTTCAGGAGTGATATCATCCTTCCCCAGCTTCCTGTAACGGGTTTGGTTACGGCCCTTCCATTGAAATCAGATTTGAACGACTCCAGGAATTTTTGATTGGAAAATGAAACAAAGGTTTTAGGAATTCTTATGCCGTGCTGTGCGAGCACGCTTGATGTAAACATTTTATTGCCGGTTATAATGGTTGCGTTGAAATTATTCAGAATTCTGTTTCCTGTGAATTCCACATATGCTGTGGAATGTATATTCCTGTAATAACCGGTGCTTCTCTGGATCGATATGTCTCCGAAATCATAATTCAATTTCTGCAAGTCAAGATTGAGTTCCTTGACATTGAGAAGCTGCACATCGATACTTTTATCCTGCAGGGACTTGAGTATTGCCCTCTCCTCCCAGCGCATAATGTCCAGTAACATTGTAATTTTCAAGATATAACCTCCGTGCCCTGGGATAGGATTACCTCTGACATGATACCTGCTGCCTCCTTTAATTCTGAATCAGATATTACGTATGGAGGAAGCATCCTAATTATATTGATTCCGGAGTATAATGGTAAAATTCCCTTATTGATCATGCCCATCAATACTGGGAGGAATTTTGTCTTCAGCTCTATTGCATCCATTAATCCCAGACCCCGGATTTCCTTTACAGATTTTGCATCCTGCAGTCCTGATTTCAGTTCGTTTCTCAGAATATTTCCCTTCCTTTCAACATCCATTATCAGGGATGCATCAAGCTGTTTTATTACAGCACTGCCTGCGGCCATTGCTAGTGGATTTCCCCCGGTTGTTGATGACTGCTCTCCCTTTGATAGAGTATCCATGAATTCCGGCTTTCCCGCTGTTATGGAAAGTGGCATTCCGCCTCCTATTCCCTTTCCTATGGTTATAATATCCGGTTTGATGTTGAAATGTTCATGAGCCCACATCTTACCGGTTCTTCCAAGACCGGACTGGATTTCATCTGCTACAAGTATTATGTCGTTTTTTTCTGTTCTGTTCCTTAACTCCCTTACATAGTCATAAGAAGGTATGTTTATTCCTCCCTCCCCCTGTACGGGTTCGAAGAAAACGGCTGCAATATCAGGATCTTTATCCAGTTTATCCAGATCTTCCATGTTATTGTACCTGATAAATTCCACATCCTTCATGAGGAGCTGCCCAAAAGATTTCCTGTATTTCTCTGAATATGTGATTGAAAGCGCACCAGCTGTTTTTCCATGGTATGAATTTGTCATTGCAATTATTTTATGTTTTTTTGAGGACTTTATTACAACCTTAATTGCAGCTTCTATTGCCTCGGCGCCAATGTTGCCCAGATAGAATTTATCCAGTCCGGGTGGTACAATGCCTGTAAGGTCTTTTATGAATTCTTCCCTTGCCGGAGTGTACTCTGATGCATGTGCTATTGATATGGTATCAAACTGCCTGCATACTGCCTCCTTTACAGCCTTATTGCCGTATCCAAGTATTGCGATACCGTAGCCACCCATCATGTCAATGTAGCGTTTTCCGTTTATGTCATGAAGTATGGCACCACTGCCGTTCTGGATATTTACAGGCAACCTCTGGTATGTGTTTGCTATATGCTCATTTTCATAATTCATTACAAATCACCGTGCCGTTTTCCAGATTATGAAAAGGACTGGAAATTGTCACCTGTTTTACCCCCATTTCAAGCGCCTCAATCGATGCCATTAATTTCTTGTCCATGCCATTTCCGATATATTTCAAAATACTTTTTATGTAAGCAGTATCCGCTTTCTCTATGATTTTGTCTTCATAGTAAAGGCCATTGACATTTGTAAGAAATGTCAGCGTATCAGCCTGTATGGAACCGGCAACGTATGCCGCTGCTCTGTCTGCGTCCACATTCAGGCAGCTATCACCACCGAATGCCACCGGAGAAATTACCGGAATATATCCTGCATCCATTAAATTTCTAACCGGAACAGGATCGGAATATTCTACTCTTCCGGTGTACCCGCCGTCTATTGCCATTTTTCTATTCTTTTCATTCAAAATTATCAGCCTCTCCTTCCTTCTGGCCTTAAGAATGCCGTTAAGTGTTACCGCCCTGATTCCATGCCTGTTCAGATTGAGCACTATTTTCTGGTTAATGAGATTCATCACCATGGTAAATATTTCCAGCGTGCCCTTGTCCGTGTATCTGCTCCGTATTCCTTCAGGAGAGGTGACAAATTGAGGACTATAATTGAACGAATCTGCATGATTATCAAGATAATTACCACCACCGTGTACTATTGCGACTGGCTCATTTAATTCTTCTATAACAGTATACAGGTTATCATTCTCCAGAAATTTTTCCAGTATACTTCCACCGATTTTTATTACTTTCATATTTCACACCGGGAATAATGATGGAGCCATCAAAGACTCGTATTCGGGAAAGCCATTCATTATATTCATTGACTGAACCGCATTTCCCGCAGCGCCTTTTATAAGATTATCAATGGCACCGAATGAAACAATCCGTTTAACATATTTGTCCAGGGCGAAGCCTATATCAACGAAGTTAGAACCAACCACTGTCTTGGGGTCAGGATATTTATAATTGCTCTTCCGGTCCATTATCAGCCTCACAAATTTCTCGTTTCCATAAAATTTTTTGAGGAGTGCCCACAGATAGATTTCGTCCTGTTCTGCGTATATGCTTGATGTTGTCAGAATTCCCCTTACCATATTTACAGAATGGGCTGAGAGTGCAATTTTTACCTTCTTACCGGATGTATATTCCAGTTCCTGTTCTATTTCCGGCGTATGCCTGTGGCCTGCGGGTTTGTATGCCCTTACTGAACCGAATCTTTCTGAAAATACCTTGGATTCATCCAGTCCGGAACCGGAACCAGATGACCCCACCTTGGCATCGACGTTTATAATGTCACTTGCTGTATCCAGTGAGAGAAACGGGGCTATGCTGTAAATTGAAGAAGACGCAATGCAACCGGGAGTTGCTATAAATCTGGCGTTCCTGATCTCTTCCCTGTGAAGTTCCGGCATTCCGTAAACAAATTTCTTGATTAAATCTGGATATCCGTGTTCATAACCGTACCAGTATTTATAAAGTTTATAATTTTTTAGCCTGAAATCAGCGCTCATATCGATAATTTTAACGCCTGTCTCTACCAGTTCAGGAACATATTTTATGGAGGTACCGTGTGGAAGTGCCAGGAATATTAAATCAACCTTTCTGGCCATATCCAGTGGAGAAATATCTTCAAATTTTAAATCCGTGAATCCGTAAAGATCTGGATGAATTCTTGATATTTTTTCACCTGCATGACTGGTAGAGGATACAGATGTTATTTCCACATTGCTGTGCCCGACCAGAATCCTGAGAAGCTCCCCGCCTACGTAGCCTGATCCCCCAACAATACCGACCTTCAACAACTTATTCTCCCCAGTCCTCGCCAACGTTCTCTGCAGGTTTGATTTCCACTACATCTCCTTTGATAGAGGCTATTTCGTAGCTCATTCCGCACGAACCACACTCTATAAGTTCCCCGGCTATAGAGTCGTCAGGCACACTAATTTTCTCTCCGCATATTTTACACTTTGTTTCCATTTTTTGTCACCTTTCATTATGTTTTACAAACAAATAGTAATAATTTATTATTAATAAATATTTGTTTGCTATATTATTAATTTTAACATCTAAAGTTTGTTTCTATACTAAGATGTTCTTATCAGTTAATCACAATATACTATTTAAAATATACGAATATAGCATTTTTAATATGAATTTCGTAATTTATGATTCCGATGAGATTCGATAAAGGTGATTCCATCGTGTGTGTTCCATAACAGGATTTATACTATATTTTTCAATTTTTTAAATCAAAAAATTACTGTTAATATAAAAAGAACAGTCAAATTATTTTCTAAGGTATGAATCTTTACCGTTGATCCAGTCAGTTCTTATGGGGTTGAAAATATCAATATCTAGAGTATCTTCAAGTGCAACAGCACTGTGCTTTGTGTTTGATGGTATTATCAGTATTTCACCTGCACCTACATCAATAGTTTGTCCATCCACGGTTAGCCTTAGTTTACCTTTCATTATCCAAGATACCTGTTCATTTTCGTGAGAATGCTCAGGAACAACGCTACCTTTCTTGATGTCCAGCTGTGCTACCATTATGCGGTCTCCATAAATCATCTGCCTTGAAAACGTGTCTGATAATTTCTCCTTATGGACATCATCCCATTTGAATTTCTTAGCCTCTGCCATGCAAACACAGGGCGGTGAGGCATATATATTTTTTTAAAATTTACAGATCAATATACCGGAAAGAAAGCAACTGAATTTATGATGTGGATGAATTTCTGGCTATCAGGGGAGAATGCTTATAAATATTCATTCCAAACTAATGATATACATGGAATATAAGACCGCATATAGATTCAGAATATATCCAAATAAAAATCAGATAAAGACCAT
>JAKAAK010000213.1 GCA_021797025.1 Thermoplasmata archaeon | reverse complement strand
GGATATAAAATAGACGAGTGGACAGGTGCATGGGTTGCCACAGCACTTATTTACCAGATAGTTTCAGGAATAGTACTATTCTTTTACTACAGCCAGGTTGACCCTTATCAGTCCACACAGTATATTATATCTGATGTCCCGTTCGGGCATATAATACTGACATCACATCTTTACATGGCATATGCCATGATCGGACTGGTTTATTTCCATATGATGAGGCAGTGGTTTGTCGGTTCATATAAGGGAAAATGGAGATGGCTGCAGTGGATACTCGGAGTGGTTTTATTCCTGCTTACAATATTCACAGCCATACTTGGATACATGCTTGCAAATACTGCAATAGCAATGGCAGCTGTGCATATAGGAATTCTGTTTATGCAGAGAAGCGTGCTTGGCAGAATACTTCCCGGTGCATTCATAAACTGGCTCGAAGCAATACTGGTAGGAAATTATACCACTACAGCAATGTTTTCGCATCTCTTAGCGCTTCATGTTGCAGTGTTTTCAGTATTGATGCTTGCATTATTCGCAGTGCACTTCATGCTGTTTGAGAGATCAGGTCTGGCAAGCGAGAAGCCAAAGAAGGGAGAAATGATACCCTGGTTCCCCACAAACCTGCTATACGCAATGTTCTCAGGAATTGTAATGGTCGGAATCATACTATTGATTTCAGCCGCATTCCCGCAACAATTAACACTGGCATACGGTTCCCTGGCATATGGAACATTTCCGGTTCCTGACTGGTATATAACACCTGTTTACAAACTGATGGATGTTGCAGGTTACGGATTGAGCACTGGAGGAGTTCCATTGATAATTGGCATGCTTATATTCATACTGATACTGCCTTTCATAGATAGATACCATAATAAGGGAGTACTGGAAAGGCCATGGATTACGGCATTCGGGATATTTATGCTGATAGGACTTGCCGTTATGACAGTATGGGGATATTCACAACCAGGGCTTAGCCAGACAAGACTGATGACTATGTACCTGTGGTGGTCTATAACCTTTATTTCTTTCATAACAGTGTATGCTATGAGATTCGCAAAAAGGGATGGTGAAATAAATGAAAGTAACTAATATTGTGTATCTGATAGGAATCCTGCAACTTGTTGTTGTAGACCCTATCATGTGGTATATCACCCAGGAGTATCCGTTTAAATATGAAAGTCTCTGGGCAGTAGTGCTTGTAATTAATTTATTCATGTTCGCAGCGATTATATTTTTAATGCTGCAGAGAACAATAAAGGCGAGGGTTTAAAATGGATAAAAAATCTATATATCTGTATTACTATTCGATGATAATTTACCTGTTCGGCAGTGTGCCATTTATCCTGTATGCGGTATTAATCAAACCCATAGGGGCAATGTACCATGAACGGCCGGCTACAATGGTATCTCCGGTGTTCGGGAACTTTGCTGTCTACGAAGATGGCTTGCTGATAATAACACTGGTACTGGTCATAATATCAATTATATTATATGCTGTTTCCCTGGGGCACAACAGATCCAGAAACGGCAAGATTTCATCGAGAACAGTAATTGCGCCGATACTTCTGTATATATTCACATTTGCTGTTATAGGGGTGGCTTTAATATGATGAGAGAGAAATTTGATAAAATGAGAAAAAGTTCGAAATATATGATTGTAACAGGAATCATATTCCTCATAATTTCAATACCTACGTTTCTGGATTACAGTGCATTTCCTACCATCAATGGCCAAATAGGACCACATCAGATTGCCGGCTGGATATCATTCTTCTTTACTTTTGTTGGATTCGTACTGCTGGTAATGGCTTTCGGACAGGAAGACATGTAATTATTTTTTGTTATACTTAAAAACTTTCTATGTTTATTTTAATAAAATTTTCGATTTTATACATTAATTTGCCCTCATAAAATGGATTTTATTACATAAAATAAGATTGTATAATTATGATTTCAGTTTTTCCTGCCTATTTCCTGCGCCTTTCTGTATGAACCCAGTACTGCATTTGCAATGGCAGTTCTGACATTGGCTTTTTCCATTTCATATATGCCTGTAACCGTTGTTCCTCCGGGAGTCATTACCTCATCCCTGAGATCCGATGCAGATATACCCTTTTCCCTCATGAGCTGCATTGTATTTATGAATGTATCTATAACAAGATCCGTTGCCTGCTGTCTGGGAATTCCTGCAAGTATCCCCGCATTTATCATGGAATCTGCCATGATTGCAACGAAAGCCGGTCCACTGCCACTCAGTCCGGTAACAGCGTCCATATTGGTTTCGTCAACTTTCACATAGGATCCGAATCCTGAAAGAATCTTTTTCAAAATTTCTATATTGTTATTATCCAGACTTTTGTAACTGTATGCAGTAACGGATTTCTGTACAAGCATGGGGATGCTGGGCATCGCCCTGGCAATATGGGATTCCTTTAACATTTCCTGCATATGGTTGAGTGTGACACCCGCCATGAATGATATCACAAGCTTATTTCTGGATACCGAGCGAATTTCCTCCATGACAGAATCAGATATGCCGGGTTTTATGGTTAAAAGGATCACTTCTCCATTCTTTGCATTGTCAACATTGTTATCAAAAATTTGAAATCTTTCATTATTCCATTTCTTTAATTTTTCAAATGAACCTGAACTTAGCGATATGCTGAAATCATTCTTTATACCCTCTGCTATAGATTTGCCAACTGTGCCGGCACCTATTATTGCGACTTTCATAGTTTATAATTACGGTATATTATATTATTTTTTATACCTGCCTGTTATTTCACTCTGTATTATTACAGAGTGAAAAGTTGAAAAGTATTAATAACTTCATTTACCATCATAATTTATGTCATTGCTATTTGATATAATTGCACTTTTGATAGCCATAGTAATAATCTCATTGCCTGCCTATGCAGCATCACTTATTGTTGTCCATAAATCCACGGCAAACTTCTGGAATGCCATTGTTGTAACAGTGCTTACACCGGTAATAATCGTATTCTTCTCCCTTGCACTCCACTTTGTCTTCGCACCTCTGGCCGCTCTGGGAAGCCTTCTTGCATTTTTGATAACCTTAGTGATACTTCTATATGTATACAGCCTTGTCTATGAAATCAGTATAGGCAGGAGTCTGATTCTTGCAATAGTTGAAATAATAATATGGTTTATATTCTTCTTTATAACCGGAATTCTGGTCGCACTTCCGGGGATAATATAAAATTTATGATAAGAGAAGGATATCATTGACAACCTGGGCCGCTGTTTCCAGGGGTCCATCATGTTTTTCGAAGACAGTAAGATCATCGTTATTATCGGTTCTTTCAAGATATCCCATGGAAAGGGAGTCCATTGCAGCTACAGGGTCTCCCTGCTTTATTGAAAATATTTTTGATTCAACAGTGGGTTTTGATCCTCCTGTTATATGTGAAAGCACACGGTAAATTTCTCCGGAATTTTTCATATAATTGATATCTTTTATATCATCAATGCCCTCATATGCTATATCTTTCAGTGTATAATCCATTCCCAGGAGAGCATTGGCAATTATAACCGTTTTTCTTGCGCCGTCCAGCCCATTTGTATCATCACGGTAATCTGTTTCAGCGATCCCCATACTCTGTGCCGTTTTTACAGCCTCGTGGAAATCAACTCCGGCAATCATCTGATTCAAGACGAAATTTATTGTTGAGCTTACCTGGCCCCTGAATTCTAAAAGCTTTGATGATTTCAATGAGTATTTATTCAGATTAAAAAGTGGAACACCTCCACCCACAGAGGATTCATACAATATTTTTCTATTGTTTTTCATGGAGGATTCCATGATTTCCTTCCAGTGAAGAGCAAGCGGTGCCTTATTCGATGTTACTATATTCTTTCCCGACTCAAATGATTTTGTATACATCTTCATTCCTGCTACTCCATCTTTTGTTGCAGGTGACATATCTACTATTATATCTGATTGCAGGGAATATATCTCTTCAGGTTTTATTACCTCTGCAATCTCGTCGAGTTCCTTCCTCTCCTTATACATTAGAACCTTGTCAAGATTCAATCCATTCTTATCATATACAGTAGTTCTGGAATCAGATACAGATATGACTTTTATATCTGCATTGAACCTGGACTTAAAATATTCATGATTTTCATTCAAAATACCAACAGCTGCCTTTCCTATGTGACCCAACCCCACAAGAGAAATATTCATTGTTGTTGATTATAACTTATTTTATAAAACTTATTGTAGAGTTTTATCAAAAAATCAGATAAATTGTTTAATTGCATTCGATATGGAAAAAATTGGTTAAAAATATTAAAAATTCACAGGACGGATGCAGCTACAACCTGATCATTTTCATCAACATTGATGAGTTTCACACCGGAAGTTACCCGGGACTGTATTCTGATTTCATCAGAGTTGAGCCTTATTGTTTTGTTGTTCCTGGTTACAATAAGAACCTCCTGGGCATCCTGTACAGGAATGGCAGTCACCAGTGAACCGGTCCTCTCACTTTCCTTGAAGATGAGGTTTCCCGACGTCCCTCTATGGTGAATGGAGAAATCAGATACTAGTGTCCTTTTTCCTAGTCCATTCTCTGTAATGCTCATAACCGTGTCATTATCGTCCACAAGGAATGAATTTATTACCTCTGCACCACCCAATTTCATGGATTTTACACCGCGGGAGGCGCGGCCTGTTACAGATACCTCGTCACTGAGGAATACTGCTGCCTTATTGTTTGAAGCGGCAACGAATATTTTTGATGGCTTTTCCATATCCATTACTGAAACAACTTCGTCCTTATCATCGAGCTTTATTATTTTCAGTCCGGATTCACGCATATCCAGTATTTCCTTTACCGGCGTTTTTTTGATAAATCCTTTCTTGGTTATTATGATCAGATGATTTTTCGGGCTTTCCGGGGACTTCATTATCTGCTTGATTTTCTCGTTTTCAGCCATTTTCAGGAATGTACCACCGATGCTTCCAAGGGATGTTCTGGATTTCTTTTCTATGGTATATGCCTTGGCTTTCAATACTCTACCTGTGTTTGTAAAGAAGTAAATCATATCATGGGACATGCAGGAAAGTATGCTCCTCACAGTATCCTCCTTTCTTGTAGCGGTAATTGTGCCCTTTCCTCCTCTCTTCTGTACATTGTATTCTTCGGTTGAAACTCTTTTGATCAATCCATTTTCGCTCAGTATCATTATTGATTCCTCATTGGGTATCAGATCCTCGTCATTCCTTGAATTGATATCCCTGTTGAGTATGCCTGTTCGTCTTTCATCACCGAACTGCTTTTTGATTTCAAGGGTTTCCTGCTTGAGCACATCACGCCTGGCAGAATCATTATTTATAATCAGGTTCAATCTTTCTATGTTCTCTTTTATGCTGATGAGTTCTTCATTTATTTTTCTGATTTCCAAGCCGGTAAGCCTCTGCAGCCTCATTTCAAGTATGGCAACAGCCTGCTTTTCTGATAGATTCAGCTGGGACATCAGTGACGTTCTTGCTATTTCCGTAGTATCTGATGCCTTTATTATTTTTATTACCAGATCAATGTTCTGCAGAGCTATGACAAGACCTGTAAGTATATGCTCCCTGTCCAGAAGCC
>JAKAAK010000017.1 GCA_021797025.1 Thermoplasmata archaeon | reverse complement strand
AACCATTTAAAATATTTGTCCAATCATTTAAAATATTAAAATAAGGAGGGGGATAATGGAAGATAAGGAAGGAAAAAAATATACAATGAATGAAAAATTAAGAATAATAGATAGAAGTAGATATATTAAAATCGTTAAGAATGAAAAAGACCTAACTGAAAATGACATATATGTGCCTATTAAAAAAAATGGCAAAACGGTTTACATAGTTGTCCAGAAATAATGTTAGATAGTGAATTCATTGTATTTTTACCCAGATAGCATAGAAATCATAAGTAGGCGTATATATTATAACCATTCTGAGGGATTACTTAAAAGGGATGTCAGAGAAGAAATAACATTTAAGAACAAATCTGAAGAAGAATTAAATGAGATAATTTTAGAAATTGAAGATTTTAAAGCCAATTTAAAGATAAGCGATAATAAAAGGAGTGAACTAACATATTTACCAAATTATAAGATACTACAAAGAAACGACATACCAGAATATATTAAAGAGTGCACGAAAAAGGAAGACCCAGAAGATAGATGTTATATTTTAGTAATAGAATTAGATAAGACAATAAAAAAAGATGAATATTGTTCATTATACTTGGATTATATAGAATATACAAAGGAAGAGGAGTATAATAAAAATTATGAGGATTTAACCGAATTAAAGCATTTTATGTACAACGAAGCGGTGTATATAGACGTAATATTTTTTTATGGTGAAGAAACACTTAGCATATTTAATCATTGGGGAAATGGTTTAGGAGTAGATGAATTCGATCCGTATATTTTTGGTAGTAACGATTCTAAAAAACAGGATGAGGACCCTCTTATTGATCTGGATAAAACAAAAATCCATTTAGATAATAGAAAAAATTGTTTTTCGTTTAGTGTTTCCAATAACTATAGAAATGATAAAAAAATAGATAGTATTGCTATTCTCTATAGCGTAAAACCGGAAAAGAAAGAGTATAATTTAATTCAAACATTGGCTATATTTACGTTTTTACTTCCACTCACTGGTTTGACAGCCCTATATTTCCGTAATATTTCATATCTATTTGATTCGTTGGAAATAGAGAGTGTTTTCATTTTAACGCTAGCATTTGCACAGACAAGGACCAGATTATTATCGCATGAAAAGTATATTAGAAATATAGTTATATTCGCTGGTGTTGTATTTATCTTAATTTTAATTTTATATATAATATACAGATAGCGTAAAAGTAGTAATATTTCAGTTGAAAATAAAATAAAATATAGATCCATAGAAGACTCCAAAAGAGTAACAGGCAAAATATGTTTTAAATTTTTAGTATTCCATTATTCACCGCTTAGTAACGTATAGGTACATGTGTTCTTTTACTTCGAGTATACCAATTATTTAAGGAACTTTTACCTTATAACCGTGATAGTGAAGAAGATGAGTGGAACGGAGGTATAATATAATCACAAATATTCTTATATAACGCTTCTATGGTATTTATAGAGTTAAGAAAGAGGCTATAAAATGGAAAAAGATGATAAATATGTAGAACTTCTATGGCATGATAAGTATAAAAAAATGGAATTAGGCCATAAAACTCCAATAGATTACCCAAATTTACCATTTCAGGTTGTTGAAACAGTTAACAAGCCACGAGCCAAGGGTGGCTTAAACAAATCGCTGTTTCCAGAGGATGAGTGGCCTGAGGATTACCCGGTGGACTGGAGGAATAGATTAATATGGGGAGATAACAAGCTCGTGATGTCTTCACTTCTTAAGCAGGGCTTGGCGGGAAAAATAAATCTAATTTACATCGACCCACCTTTTTATACTGGTGCCGATTTTTCGTACAAAACAGAGGTAGACCATACTGAGGTGGAGAAAGAACCTTCAATAATTGAGCAAAGAGCATATAAAGATACTTGGAGCGGTGGAATTGCTTCTTACTTAAAATATATGTATGAAAGGTTAATTCTGATGAGGGAACTTTTAGCTGAAAACGGGTCAATTTATGTTCATTTAGATTGGCATGTTAGCCATTATATAAAGATAATGATGGATGAGATATTCGGATACGATAATTTTAGAAATGAAATAATATGGTCGTATACTGGACCAAGTTCCCCTGGACAAATGCAATTTAGTCGTAAACATGATAACATTCTGTGGTATTCTAGATCTCAAGAGTGGTCATTTAACGTTGATAAGATAAGGATCCCATATGATCCCACGACAGCGGGGAAATTTGAGAGTGAAGGTACAGGTTTTAAAGGTACACCAGCAGATCTAACAAAAGGTAAGATTCCTGAAGATTGGTGGTATTTTCCGGTGCTAGCTAGGATTAGAAATGAAATTCTAGGATTCTCAACACAAAAACCAGAAAGATTACTTGAACGCATCATAAAAGCTTCTTCAAATTTAGGAGATATAGTGGCAGACTTTTTCTGCGGTTCTGGAACTACATTGGCGGTAGCCGAAAAACTTGGTAGAAGGTGGATCGGATCTGACCTCTCAAAATACGCAATCCAGGTTACAAGGAAAAGGCTGCTTGATATTCATAATTCAAAGGATTTTGTAGATGATAAGAAAGATAGTTATGGAAAGCCAGCGAGGCCGTTTGAAATATGGAATATAGGAAACTACGAACTCGCTTACTGGAAGGAGAATCCACAGGACTACCTTACGTTTATGATAAAACTTTATGAAGCAAAACCGGTTAACGGTTTCAGATATATTCATGCCTCAAAGGACCAGAGGGCAGTTCACGTGGGAACAAGTAACTCTCCTGTATCTATGGATGAAATCAGGAACTTTATCACGGAGTCTATTAACAATGATTTTTATAGAGCTGATGTCCTTGGATGGGAATGGAATTACGAAGTTAACGAACTAGCCAAGAAGGTGGCAGAAAGAGAGGGAGTTGACCTCAGGCTAATACAGATACCTAATGTCAACGAGCTCAAATCAGCATTGGCGGGCACCAACTTTGACCTTAAGCTACTTAAGATACCGGATCAGGTTATTGAGAAAAGTCTCATCTCATCTATTAAATTCAATGAACTTGCTTACTTAAAGATATCTAAAAACAGATCTGGAAGTGAATTAACTTTAAAAATTGAGGATTTTAACATAAACCCTTCCCCGGATGTTCTAGATGTCCTTAAGAACTTAAACGATACAAGACAACTTGTCGATTACTGGGCTACTGACTGGGATTTTAAGGGAGATACGTTCCATAACCAGTGGCAGAGCTACAGAACAAAGAAAGATCTTAAAGTTGATTATGAGGCAAAGCACACATACGATGAACATGGAGAATACCAAGTGATGGTGAAGGTTGTGGATGTCTTTGGCAACGACACAAACAAAGTTCTGAAGGTGAAAATATGAACCCGACAGACATTTTATTGCCACAAAATAGGGACAAAAGCAAGGCTTATCTGGTGAATAAGTTAAGACCTGCCGTTAAAGATTGGAGAGATTCCGGATACCCCGACACAACAAAGACAACAAAAAGGCTGCTAAATTTCTGGTTTAATGAGGACCATTTAGTAAATAATGAGAACTTTGAATTCTGGTATGCCCAAAGAGAATCAATCGAAACACTGATCTACGTCTATGAGGTTATGGAGAAAAGAAGGTTTCTAGATCTGGCAAGGGAATTCGGTGATGGCCCTCAATATTTCGATCCTAATGTAGACATCTATCCCCTATATGGATTTAAGATGGCAACTGGCTCTGGAAAGACCTATGTCATAGCTCTGGCAATTGTTTGGCAGTACTTTAATCATAGGTTTGAGAACGATAAGGATTACACCTCCAAATTTTTGATGATTGCAGGAGAGAAGAATGTGATTTATGATCGTTTGAAGAGGGATTATCAGGACGGTAAAATCTTCCATGAAATACCTTTGATCCCGCCAGAATGGTTAGATAAATTTGATCTTAAGGTTATTCTAAAGGAGGATCCTATAAACAGCATACCTGATTCTGTCCTATTTCTGACAAATGTTCAGCAGCTCCAGGATAAAGCCACTAGGAAAAAAGAGGCAGACAAATTCGTTGATGAAGTTCTCGATCTGAAGGAGGTAAATAGAACTAACATTGCCCAGGAGAACAGAATAAAAGAAGTTTTGGAAAAGATACCTAACATAATGATTCTGAAGGACGAGGCACACCACATATATAATTATGAGAAGAAATGGAAACAGATACTCATTGATCTTCATAAGGATCTTGAATTAAAGTACGGTAAAGGCTTCAACGCGGAACTGGATTTTTCGGCCACACCAAGAGGGGAAAATGGAGCATTATTCCCTTGGCTGATAGTTGACTTTACACTGAAAGAAGCTATAGAAATGAACATAGTGAAAAGACCTCTAAAGGGTATAGTCGAAAATGCGGCTGAGATAACATCCACCAATATTGTTGAGCGGTACAGAGCATGGATCGATTCTGGTATCAAGAGGTGGCAGGAATACAAAGATGCACTGGCAAGGTTGAATAAGAAACCGATATTATTTTTTCAGTGCCCAGACAACAAGCAGGCAGATCAGTTAAAGGAATACCTTGAAACTTTGCCACAGATCTCGGGAAAGGTTCTACTGATACATACGGATAGCTCAGGTGAAGTGACGAAATCTGATATTGAAGAGGCAAGAGAATTTGCCCAGACAGTTGATAGTGATGAGAACAAATACGAGGTTATTGTAAGCACCATGATGCTAAATGAGGGCTGGGATGTTCGCAACGTAAATATCATAGTGGGCCTAAGGTCATATACCTCTAAACGAAACGTTCTTCCAGAGCAAGTAATTGGAAGGGGGCTCAGAAGGATGTTCCCAGATGAGAATGCCAGTGTAAAAGACTTCGTGAACATTCTAGAAGTGATAGGCCCGCCCGGACTAATGCAGATCATAGAAGAGCTGGAAAAGGATGAAAATATAACATTTGGACGCGCAAACCTTGGAAATCAAATCAATATAACAACGGTATTCGTTGACTTAGACAAAATAGATTTTGATATAGAAATCCCAATACTTACGCCTGCCATAATAGTAAGGGAATTTGAAATTAATGAAAATTTAATAGACAACATTCCAATGCTTTGGATAGAGCTCAAAAATAAGATTTTCAAAACAACATACAGGGCTATTGATATGGTAACTGGAGCTGTACAGATAGAGAGGAGTTGGAATCTTCCCGTACCACAGGATGTGAAAAGCGTAATAGCATATTACACTGGACGAATACTCAATGAGCTCAATCTTTCCAATATGTTTGCCGATCTATATCCAATTGTAAAGGATTACATACAGAAAAAACTGTTTGATCAGGAAGTTAATATAGAGGATCCAAGAGTTCTATTCCAGATAAGCCAACCAGAAGTGGAGGACAAAATTATAAAAATCTTTGTAGAAAACCTGAAGAACCTTGCATTTACTGAGAGAGATGTCAGTAAGTTTGACAGGATAAAGATCTCGGAAACAAAGCCTTTTGTCTGGACAAAGAAGGTTTATCAGGCGAATAAGTGTATTTTTAACTATGTCCCTTGCGATAATGACCTTGAGGTTAACTTTTCCCGCTTTTTGGACTCTGCAGATGACGTCAAAGCATTTTCAAAGATTTCCAGGAAGATCGGGTTCTACATAGAATACAGGGATTCAGACGGAAACCTTAGGCATTACTACCCGGACTTTGTTGTGAAGATGGAGGACAAATACGTAATAGCAGAGACTAAGGGAGAGGAGGATGTAGATGTGAAATTCAAGGATAAGAGAGCCGGGCTGTGGTGCGAAGACGCAGAAAGAGTTACAGGAGATAAGTGGATATATGTTAGAGTTGATGAAAAAGAATTTAACGGATATCATTTTGACAATTTCGAAAAGGTTATTGAGTTTTTCATAGCTGATGATTCTAAAGATAGGAAAAACGAATAGACCAATGTATCTCCAATATTAATTTATTTATACCTTTAGGAATACATTTTTTAGGCGTTGCAAATTTCCGTACACATTTTGTGTGCCTCCATTCCTATCATATTATTCTATCCTGGAGGATGAAATTTTTAAGTAGTATAATCAATGCTATGATAGAATTGACAGAGCCCTTTTTCCTTTTAAAGTCATACTTAATATATACGGCGCCTTCATTTTCCCCACATACAGTTTTTAATTATAATGTTCTATTTTCCAATCTTACAGGTGCCGATATTCCCGATACTAATTGGTGTTTCAAGCGTGACGTATGGGGCTTAAATATGATATTAGGCATATGAGAATCTAGTGAAGGCAAATTTAAAACCCTAAAAATGAGATATAGTGACTCATGCCCCTATTATATAATAACGATAATAAAGTAATACGAAAATCTATATGTAAATAATTAATAGCATTTTACAGATAAAAACGATTAGTTAACGGTACCTTGAGGTGCATAAAAGCAATACTAATCGGCTCTGGTACATTTCTTATTTACATAATCTGGGGTCCAAAAAATTAATTTCATTTCCTCCTAGTTCCCCCAGATATTTATCTTGCAATATGCGTTAGGAATTGATGTCTTAAGACAAACTAAATATGTGCCTCTAGTTGCAAAATTTGAGGCAGTTTTAAAGGGGTTTCCAGTATTGAAAGATATTTCTGGTAGAATTATACCTCTAACTGCTTTCATTATCAAAAGTATATAAAGAAAATACACTTTTTTGTCAAAAATATAAGTAATCAGCCTTATTTTTTTGCTCGGATATAGCTAGGATTGAGAAGTGGTATTTCTATTTTCTACTTCCTTACATCTCCCGGAAATTATATGCCATAAATTGTGGGATCTGGATTTAGAAGGCTGCTCCGGAATCTTTCAAGTCTAAATTAATAGAAAATGTCCTGGAAGAGATATTAAAGGACCCCGAATTGTTGAATGAATTCAGGAATGAAATAAATGCAAAATTAAAATGATATATATTAATAATGGAATCTCTTTTCATATTCCTTATGTGGAAGCCATTCAAAAAGTATTGCTATTATCTCAATATCATCGCCGGCAACGGAATATATTAACCGCCAGGCATTTGGTAGATTGTATTTCCATAAATTATCTATGCCTTATTTCTGTTTATATGTTCTTGGAATCTGATTTTTTGGTATCTGTATTCCGCAGAATGGATCCTTTTTTATATCGTCTGTTGCCCTTTCAAGGAATTTATATAATCTTGGATCCCCATCTTTTGTTTTAATGTAAGCTTCCTTAATGCTTTCATCTGCAAAGGCCACATAAATCTTCTTATCCATTATTTCAACACCAGGCTGCTGTTGCTGTATCTTTTAACAAGTTCTGGATTCCAGATCCATATTATTTTTCCATTCTTTATCACTATTTTGCCTGAATCCTGTAAATATGAAATAATAACATTGAATGTCTGGTACATTATTCTCTTGTCAAGGGATAGCCACAGCTGCCTTTTTGATTCCCATTCCTCCTCACTTTTTATTTTATTTTCTACCATAATTACTGTATCAAGCCTTGGATAATGTATAATCGAATTATTGTTCATAATATTATATATTATTATATAATATATAAAGTTATATAATATATACTGACCATAAAAATTAATTGAGAATGTTTTAGAGGAGATATTAAAGGATCCTGAAATGCTGAAGAGGTTCAGGAATGGAATAAAATAGGCTTATAATTTCCCTTTCAATGATTCTGTTATATTTAATGAGCTTTCAAAAAATTTTAACAAATAATTAATAGAGAATGGTAGGAAAACAAGTGAGATTATTAAAAATATAAATGAATAAAAATCTTAAATCACCGCTAATATTATGGTTACACCAAACAATAAAAAATTAATTAAAAAGTGAAGCCTAACAATGGGAAGGGGCAGATAATTTAAATTTTTATAAGATAATGCGTAATGGGAAAAACAAAAAATATATTGTAAGTATAACCGCAGAGGATTCAGCAATGGCGGCGTATTCAATTATTTTCTAACCATTGATATTAATGCTTGTCAGAATCAATGCTTAGTATTTCATATATTGCTCTTTTAAGTTTTTCATCTGTAATGTTTTTGTCTATTTTTTCCTTGTCTGTTTTAGTTAAATTGTATTTTTTAATAAGATATTCTGCAGCCGAATAGTTACGGAATAAAGATTCTTTTATAACTATTGACAACAACTCCTTTGTCTCAGATGAAATCATAATTAATCATCTATAATCTGTATATAAATTATCGTATGCTTAAAATAGAAAGCTGGAAGATCTTACCCGGATTAAGGGCTATGATTTAACCTGGTACCTGGTTAAATATGTCAAGAAGCTCAGGAATGAAATTAAATAAGCCTGATAATATATAGGAAAAAATTATAAATACTAATGCACGATATAAAGTAAGTAATACTATGGTAGTAAAAAAGATATCAATTTCAATAGATATGGAAGTGGATAAGGCCCTAAACATACTTGCTGATGGGGAAATGATGAGTAAATCAAGATTAATAGAAAGCATAATATTGCACGACAAAAATATAAAAATGATTATAAGTTCAATGAGGATAGATACCGCTTCTGTGGTTTATGCAGTTCCAGGACACAGGAAACACATTAACAAAGAAAAGGATAAAAAAACAAATATTTCAGTGAATATTCAATAATATTTTAACCAATTGCTATTAATTTTTATCAGGCCCAATGCCTAGGATTTCATATATTGCATCCTTAATGCCCGGGTCCATCTTCATACCTTCTATTTTTTCCTTATCCTTGCCTGTGAGGCCATACTGTTTAATGATAGTGTATCCCAGGCTGTAATCAACGTAAAACATTTCCTTGAACCTTAATGAGTCCATAAGAATACATCTGATAGTATTATATAAATTTCACTGCTTAAAAAAAAGAAAGATCTAACCAGGATTACAGGTTATGATTTAAATCTGGTATTTGATTAGTTTCTGAAAGCTTATAAGAATATACCCTTGAGGTCTTCTGCTTTTCTACAATTGAAAGAATGGAAAGGGTCTTTAACCTGGATGAGAGTTCACCGTATCCGATGGAGATGCCATTATATTCCATGATTGCCCTTATCTCATGGATCTTTAGGAACCTGGATGTGGACATTGCATTGATAATCTCTATATCTATGTGGTCAAGGGAAACCTGGAGGGATATTTTTATTGAAGATTCGTCCTGGTTATTCACATATCTTATACCGGCTCAGACATTTATAAGGTTTTACAAGTGTGATAATATATTTATGAGATGCTGAAAAATATGGGTTTTACAATACGGAATATTAGAAATTAGAGGGACATAACTTAAGGAATTTTGAAAAACACTTGCTTGCGTTTTATGTGTAAATAACATGTATGGTATAGGAATCGAGAAAAGTTATTGGAAACGTTGGTTCTTGTTCGATAAATGCCTTTGATGGATATCGATTTACTTTTACTTGAAATGTTTGCCGGAATTTTTGAGGTTCTTCAGTGAATTTGGATTCATCTTTCTCCTGGGCCTGGCATCCCCTTGATAGTTTCCGCCCATGTAGTGCAGCATACTCTGAACTTCCCTCTGCTTCTTCCTGATTTCACCATACCTTTTCTGCTCATATGCATCTGTGATCCCTTGTGGTGGGAGGTTGAATCTTACAGTCTTGATAAGCATGGTCCTGGATCGCATTCCCCTATTAGGAATCTGGACTTTTGGATAGACAAGGAAATCCCACATCTCCTGCTCTTCTTTCATTTTAGAATAATCTTCTTCCCGGGCTTTATTTCTTAGTTTTTGTCTCCCCCTTACTTGTAGTCATTTTCGAAAATATATATCTCCTAAAATTTTAGATAATATGAAAAAAATCAAAAAAAGAACTGTTCATACTAGCCTGATAAATGTACATGGAAGTACATACGTTTTGTTACCAAAAAAGATCTGGACATTATACAATTTAAATGAGTGTAAACATATAAATTTAAATTTTGGAAATGACAAACTTCTTTTAAAACCACTTCAAGAGGGTGAGCCATGAAAGCTTTAAAGTTTTTCTATCATGAGGGTACCATTATCCTGGAGTGTAATTTTAAGCTGCTCGCCGTTGGAAAAGGAAAGATTATGGGTGATACTCTTCGGCACATAGATTCTGCCCGCCCCATCACGGTCTATGTAAAATTTACAAGTAGATTTTTGCATATATTAAGAATGTTACAAAGTTATATAAATTTATTTATATCCGTACAAATCCGTAAAGTTTATATCCAGATAAATCCTTACGGAATTACACAGAAGTATAAGGTGAGACAAAATGATAAACAATAAAAATGAAGAAAAACAGCAAAAGCCGAGATTGTTTGAATTGTGGGATGAAATAGTCAACGGTTCCGAAGAAAATAAAAAGGAAGAAAAATGGAAATGAAAGAACAAAGGAAAAGGTACTCCTCTATTTTTTATATTGTTTTGGAGCTTTATAACTTTATTGGGGGTATTGAAAAATGACAGAAAAGAATGAAATAATGGAAATTGTAAATAATCAAGATCCAGCATTCAAGTCATTTTACACAGATTACAGAGAGATCGCAAATTATAACCAGGGTGGATCTTATTTTCATCGAATGGACAATGCCCGGGCACTGATAAAAACTACAGAGGATGCCATAAAATTGGGGTTGCGGGATGAACTGGTTCCTGTGTATATTTCTGGAAGTTCTGCTTGGAATATTTTAACCCAACGAGAGAAAACTAAACTTTTGCATCATTTTAAGGTTAAGAATACTGAAAAAATCAGGGGAGTTAAGGAAATTTTCATCCCTGGACCAATTCATATAGTTGAGCAACTTAATAAAAAATTGAAATTTAAGACAATACCAGAAATCGGAACCGATCGGGAAAATATCTATTATTACAACGGCCAGAATTATGAACGTGCTGAAGAAGTAATAAAAAGGGAAGCACATGACGAGTATTTAAAGCAATGGAGAGACATGCGAGATCTAGCACTGGAATCTGGAGAATCCACGGCATATAAACGATTGGTAAATATGCTAAATTCCGGGCCATCTGCAAACCAGATCAATGAAGTCATGGCCATGATCCGTAGAACTACATACACACAAGATACAATGAATCCAACAGGCTATATTCCTTTTGAAAATGGGATACTCAACTTAAAAACCAGGAAACTGGAACCATTTTCTTCCGACTTGTTTTATACATATAAAATCAAGGCTAACCTCTTAAGTCAGTATATAACCTTGCGTGATACTCCGCTTTTTGCCAATCTGCTAAATACTGCCTTTTATGAGACTGATTTGCCCATTGTCCTGTCATATTTTGCATACACATTTTATCCGGATCTTCCAGCCCATAAGGTACTGTTTATCTTAGGCCGTGAAAGAATAGGAAAAGGAACCAGCGTAAGAGTATTGCAGGGCCTAATGCCTACTGGGTCTGGATCGCTTTCTCTTGCCAGGCTTCTCACTTCCGAGAGGTTCCAGTTCAGTGGAATTGAGGGCAAAAATCTTTTAGTAGACAGTGAAACGAAACGGAAGTTTAGAAGAGGTACAGTTCTGGACTGGTCTGCATTTTGCAATTTATTTGGGCTTGATACTTTATCGATTGAACCGAAAGGAAAAGAAGCCAGGGACTATATTTCTAAGGCTAAAGGAATTTTTCTCGGAAATCTGCCCTTTATTTCAATTGACAGCCCCCCGGCTATTTCCAGAATCCTTATAGTTGAAACACGGAACGATAGGCCTAAAACTGACATAAAAGAGCTGGACAGGAAGATTCTAAATGCAGAAAGAGACAAAATAGCCACGCTATTCGTGGAAATTTTATTTCATCTGATCGATCATGATTTTAACTTTCCTGGCCAGCTTCCTGATGAGGTTACTGCTGAAATTATGGACCAGCTGGCTGATCCGGTAGAATTTTTCATCGAAGAAGAAACAGAATACGATAAAGAGGCCACTATAGAGGTTGATAGTGCATACACTTCATTTAAAAATTGGTGTAAACACAAAGGCATACCGCTGCTCTCCAGGCAAACCTTCGTCAAAAAGTTTGGATTTACATATAAGAAGAGGCGGCTAGGACCACGTGGAAATCAGATTTACATGTTTACTGGATGCCATCTTTTCGATGATGAAAATGAGGGGCAAAAACAAGTTGGATACGGATTAAGCGACTCTGAAAACCTGAAAATCAATGCTTCCAGAGAGAGATATTATCGTATCCAACTTCTGTGTAATTCCTTACGCGTAAGAAAAGAAAAAAATAACAATAATAATACACATATAATAAAAGATACATCACATAAGTTGGATACATATTTACAGGTTTCTGGAATACCTGAAAATCAGGCTCCTGAGGCTAATAATCCCGTATCCAACTTGATCCAGGATAATTCTGACATAATCTACAGAAAAAGTGAAGCATTAGCTACTAATATCCCATTTTGCGATGTTTTCCAGCGTGGTTCATTTAATTATTATGCCCTGGACCTCTCTAAAATTGATATCAATGGAAGACCCTGGCAATCTTATATCTTGAAATCCCAGGAGATATCTAAAAAGGAATTTGAAACCATGAGAGGTGCCAGGCAATGAACCTCACATCCATTTTTTACTTAGGCCCTGAACACACTGTCTCAGGGTATTACGGTGATTACAGGCTATCTACAGGAAAGGTAACAGTGGAATCCTGGATGGCTGATATTTTACTTAATCACGGTTACTGTTTATCCGTAAAGCAGGGAAAAGGGAGTGAAAGCTATGAAAGAAGAAATACAAAACAGAATAAGAAGGGTAGAGCAGGCCATAAAGAGAATACTCAGAAAGGGTGTGAACTAAAATGCCGAGTGCCATAACCAGGGTTCCCATAGCCAGTTTTATGGATCATGAGAAAACAGGCCAAATCATAATAGAACCACTTACACATCTTCCATTCTGTGATATGTGCAATTCCTTTGACTGCCTTCATGTGAAATATGCCATGTCATATAAACAGGTCAAAATTAATTTCAATGAATCCCTAAGGCTGATATGTTCAAAATGCGGGAACTACAATTCCAAGGATGCTAACTACTGTGATAATTGCGGAACAAGGCTTCCGGGGGTGCAGTAAATGAATAGGGAGGCAATAAGGGTGCAGCAGCCCGATGGTTCCTGCAAGGTAATTTTCCGGGAGAAATCCAGGGCCCAGGAAACAAAGCCAGGCGTAAAGCAGGAATATAAGGAGAATCCCATGAAGGAGAAAAGGGAAAAAGCCTATGTCAATAGATACTACAACCACATAAGTCCCGAACATATAGATATCTTTGGCAGGGACCTGTTGAACAGCACTCTTAACTTCCATCTTAACAACGGTGAAGCGTTGAGGGGCAGGATGATAAGTTTTGCACAGTATGAAGTTCTGGTTAAAGTTGCCGGGAAGAAAGTTATCCTGATGAAGCAGGCAATAGCAAAAGTAGAGGTGTTATAAAATGAATGATATAGAACAGCATGAGAAAAGAAAGGAATGCAGGCATTTTGATGAGTGTTCAGCACAGTTCTGCCCGATGGCAATGAACATCCATGCAACATGGCTATCGCAGGATGAAATATGCAAAAGCCATGAATTCAAGGACAACATCATTATAAGGAACCAGAGGAAGATAGGGAGAAGATCGGGGGATACATCCAGGTATTTCAATTATGAAATGCTAAACCAGGAATTCATAATAAGAAAAGGAATACTTGGAATAGATCCTGATGTTCCAGAATCCTACGGCGAAAACCAGTCTTTGAAGCTTTATATAGAAAGGGAAAAATCATGGCTTAAAAAACACAGGCCCATGACGGATGAAAGGAAGGCACAGCTAAGGTCCATTGGGAAGCAGATGGTTTTGGATATGGGTGACAGGCAATGATGGATACAGGGTACCCAATTCTACCTGAAATAGATTTCAATCCACAAAACCCCTTTAAAACCCCTATGAATTTCACGAATAACAGCACATACCATGATAGCCTTATGGATGCTTTCCCCTTCAAGCTTCCATTCCATCCAGGGAAAGGGCTTGATTCCGATTACCCCGATCCTCCCTATGAACCAGTAGAGCCAGAGGATGAGCCCGATGATTAAGGATGGAAAAACTTTTCTGGAACTGCCTGAGGACTGGAAGAAAATAATCAGGGCTCTCGGGGAAGGGCCTGCAACCTTACAAGAAATCAGCAGCAGAACTGGAATGGCCACAAAAAGGGCATATTCTCTCATTTTCATCATGGAAAAACTGGCAATCATAGAGAGAGGGGTATATCTTCAAGCTGAGGGATAAGAAATGATGCAGGCAACATTAGAGGACTTTAAGAACCAGAAATCCTCCCAGCACAGATTTATCAGGGAATTCGATTTCCTTATCAGTGAATACATCAAGGCCTATGGCACAGATAAATATGACAAGTACGAGCTATACGACTTTACCTGGAAGGTAAGGGGGAGCCTGAAAATAAAGAATATGCAGAGAAATGCATTCTTTGCGACCTACAGGCTTTATCTTATAGCAAAGGGGGTGTGATTGGAATGCAAATTAGCAAAACTGTGGGCATAATAGAAAAATTTAAAGGAATGAAAATCAAGGTGTACTATTCAACCGGCGATCCTGTTTCCTTCAGCGAGGGGATCCTTGAGGACCATGACAGCGATGGCATGCTCCTAAAATATTTTGATACAATGATATTTGTTCCATGGGCGTCTGTTGTGTGCTTTGAAACAGAATCTTAATATATTCTGCCTCCTAACTTTTATTGCTACAGCCATAAAAAGGAACAGGGAATGAATGGAAACAAGCTAATGATAGCATGTGCAAATAAATTACTGAATATCGTATACTCCCTTATGAAGAACAATATGGATTTCAAGGACCCAGAATTAGCAGATTGAGGAAGAATAGAATATAATATTCGCATATTATAATGATACTAGCGTAAGCTATAGTAATGATTTGCGATAAACAGAAAATAGTAAAATTAATATGGTATACTATATTAAATTATTGATTTATAATATACCAATCATTAATCACTGTTTCTTTGCTTTGTTACAGTTCTGGATATCGCTTGGCACCAACTCGATGTTGTATGGCCTCTCAGGCATGTGATCCTGAAGGTTTCTTTTCGTTCTCTTGTCGACAAGGATAATGATCATTTTTCTTTGTCATGCGCTATTTTTACAGACTCCTCACATATTTCTGGACAACTTTTTCATTGTCAATCATATTGTTAACATGGTTATAGTTACCCTTTCCACTTTTTTAATTCACTCTTGCGGTACAAGGTTCTTAGGCCACCTTGACATGCAAAGAGAAAACTTATGATCAAATTGAGCATTTTATTGCTGATGATTATCTGCATCTTTAGGTAGCAAAGGTTTATTATATCAGGTTCAATACTTTTACATGGAAGATAAATACGGTTGCGTCAAGTGTGGAAACGAATTGATTATATCAAAGAGAGATAATGGTCCGACTGATCCTAATGATATTTCACATGAAATCACTGAATTCTGGTGTCCATTTTGTAAAATTGGGTTTGAAGTAAGATCACCAGCCCATCCAAGAAGGAATTGAACTACTAACACCTATTGAAATATAGTACTTCTTTTCTTATACCAGTCCTTTATAGTTTTCTACTATTCTATTTCATGGTTCTTATAGTTTCTCAGGTATTTTCAATAATAGCAGTAGAATGCTTGTGTGTGTATCATCAAGTATCAATGGCTGCAATAGATTATATTGTATACAGCAACTCTATATTCCTGTTTATTTCATGCATGTCAAATAAAAAGGACCTCATGGAAAGTTATTGGAATGATAGTAAATCGTGGATTGCAATCATTACCATATCGTCGGTTCGATTTTCTGGGAATGTTGTATATGACCTATATAATATTCTGAATATAGGCAATAGGATGAGAATCTTAATGATCTATGTACTTACTTTTCATTTTATCTAGAAAAACTGCCGTATCTATTAAATACATGATCAGTAGGACATATCATTCGGACATCTTATAATATTTTCTTTAGTTAATATTATTCGACATTAATCCTTTTTTAATAAAACTCGATATTGCGACATTTGATATTTTATTAAATGTTGGATATAGAAAAAATATTTTCAACTATTATTTAATGGTCATTTCATTATTAACAGAGGGCTTATATTTACATAAAATATTACATACGATCGCCAGATCAAAAAGTTTATTTAATATATATATGATATATGAATCATATGTCAAATAATTATAAATTAGCTATAATAACTGGCGGGAACGGCGGAATTGGGACATCTATAGCAACTACTCTCGCAGAAGAAGGATATATAGTTGGACTTGGGGATTTAAAAGATAGTGTAATGCAAAACGCTAAAGAAATATCAAGAGCAACATCAGGAAACGTATATGGTGAGTCAGTAGATGTAACTGATCCTAATTCAATTCATGTTTTTATAGATAAAATGCTAAATATCACTGGTAGAAACCATATAGATGTACTGATTAACAATGCAGGTATTACAAAAGATTCTTTATTTTCAAAAATGTCATATGAGCAGTGGGTATCCGTTTTAAATGTAAATTTAAATGGGGCATTCAATTTTACAAAGGAGGTGATTCAAGGAATGATAGATAATAAATGTGGTAGGATAATAAATATATCTTCCATAAGCAGATTCGGTAATAAAGGACAGGCGAATTACTCAGCATCGAAGGCCGGCTTAGTAGGATTCACTAAAACACTTGCCATGGAGCTTGGAAAGTTTGGAATTACATCAAATGCTGTAAGTCCAGGAATCATTGACACTGAAATGATAAAAACAATTCCTGAAAGTATAATGCAAGATTTTATCAAACGTATACCAGAACGTCGCGTTGGAAGACCAGAAGAAGTTGCTTACCTTGTTTCATTTCTGGCTTCAGATAAAGCAGCTTACATAACAGGAGAAGTAATAAATATAAACGGGGGATTTTTCTTTTAAACAAATTATTTAGATGATTTTTACAGGGTAGGATTTAGGATAAGTTCAAGAATTTTATTAATTTGTGACATTTGATATTTATCAATTTCTCTGTTATCCCATAAAATATATTTTCTTGCAATAAAATCACACATCCCCATAAAGCTATAACTCAAAATTTCTGGATCAATTGTAACAATTTGTTTCTCCTGCATTGCTTTCTCGAGTCCCATTGAATATTTCATAGCAAGTGTATTATAATGCCACTCGTAAATTTTTGGCCTATGGACCTGTGCTTCCATTAAGATCTTAAAAAAGAGAGAGTTGTGATTTACCCATGTAAAAAATGCTTCAAAGCCTTTTTTTTCCATATCAATTCTATTATTAATATGTTCAGTTTGAGTTTTTAGATATATACGGAGCTCATGATTAAATTTTTTGATAAGTTCGTCCAGCAGATCATTTTTATTTTTGAAGTATACATAAAATAAACCATATGAAACTCCAGCTTCCCTTGTTATATCACCTATACTTGTTCCTGAAAACCCTTTATCTGCAATTATTTTTATTGATGCATCGATAAGTTTTGCAATTTTATCCTTTCCATTTTGTGATTTTGGGTAAATTTTCATTATGTGTTGTTGATATTCATATAGTATTAAAATTTTAATACATATATCTTTTTTCCCATATTTAGGTATATTATTTATAATTAATCGTTGCATTAGCTGATAATGTATGGTTTAATTTTAAAATATATAAAATAATATTATTAAGTAGCTTTGATGACTGTTGCACCCCATGTCCAACCTGTTCCTGCGGATACCAAAACAATTATAGCATTCTTATGTATTTTGCCTGACTCCTCAGCTAACTTTAATGAGAGAAATGGATCAACCCCCTGCATATGACCATAATTTTCAAGGTATATACTTTTATCTTTTGCTAGCTCTAATTCATCCATCATCGCATTAAAGAAGGATGGTTTAGTATGAAGAAACGCAAGGTAGTCTATGTTATTTTTAGTCAAACCACTTTTTTCCAGGGCCGAGTTTATTACTTTAAGAAAATTGTTTTTAGAATTTTTGCCCATCTTTTCTCTCCACTTTGCATTTTTACTAGTTCTTAATTTGTATGACCATTCATTTTTATTCTCTTTAAAGTTATCGCCAAATGGTGAATAAACAACTTCGCTGAAACTTCCATCCGTAATAAAGCTACTCTCAAGAATTTCATACTTACCACCTCCAGTCCCGATTAATATAGATACTGCTCCGTCAGAAAAATCATACATAAACGAGCTTTCTGGGTCTTTATAATTTATTATATAACTTTGCTTTGTTCCCACTGAAACCAATGCCATCCTATCATCTGTATGTGATGTTATCAATTTTGCTGAATCTACTGCAACAAGACTGCCGACACATTGCGACGAAATATCGAATGCTAGTACATCTTTCAGCCCGATAGAATTTGATAGGAAGGGTGCAATTGTCCATATGTAATTATCCTTAAAATCTGAACCTGCATATATTAAAGTCGATACCGATTCCTTTATATTTTCTGATGCTGCAATATTTTTAAGAGTTTCTATACACATTTCTGAAACTTTTTTCTTCATCTCAATGGGCTTGCTCATAATCCCAAACTTGTTAATTATTACCTCCTCTGGGATGTTTGAAATATATGATATCTCTTTCGATGTGATTCGACTATTCGGTATATACACGTTATACGATTTAATGTAAACTTTTTTCATATTCTTTCACCATCTCTTTTTTTAAGGGCTTTCCCAGCTGTGAACGCGGAATTTTTTCCATAAAAATTATTTTCTTAGGAATTTTATAGGGGGCTAGTAATTTAAGTAGGTCCTTTTTAACAGTATCCACAGTTACCGATTTTGATATTACTACAAATGCTATCTCTATTTCCCCCCAGAAATCATCTGGGACTCCAATGATACTTGTATCACTGATGTATCCCAGTGAAAGTAATGCATTTTCAACTTCGGAAATGTAAATATTTTCTCCACCTGATTTTATTACTTCTTTTTTCCTACCAGAAAAATAATAATATCCATCATCGTCCCTAGTAAAAATATCGCCTGTTTTCAGGAATCCATTATTGTCTATTGGTGATTCATCGTTTCCCCAAAGGTATCCATTGAAGATGTGTGGACCCCTTAAAAGAAGCTCATTGTCATCTCCGAGTTTCGCATCAACAAACAAACAGGGGGTTCCAACTGATCTGGGTTTTTCTATAAATTTTAATGGGTCTATATAAAAATTATTTGGCCCCGCCTCTGTAAGACCATACCCCTGAAATATACATGCTCCCTTTCCCCTAAATTTTTCCGCAGTTTTAGATTTAAGCATTCCTCCACCAGATACTATAGTAATATTTCTTAAATCGAGCATTTCAAAATTTTTAGACAGAGAAATTTTCTCCAGCATTGTTGGAACACCCATATATATTGTTGGTTTCTCTTCCTTAATACATTCTATTATTTCATCTTCATTAAAAGGATAGCCTGAAAATATACATTTACCACCGGCCACGAGGGTTGGGATTAAAAGTATATTCCATCCACCTGTGTGATAAAGTGGTAATGAAACTAAAGAAGTGGAACCTGCAGAAATTTTCCATGAAAGTATTGTATTGAATGAGTTCCATAAAATTGAGCGTTCAGGGATTATTGCCCCTTTTGGTGTCCCCGTAGTTCCACCAGTTAAAAGTATGAGTACCTGTCGATCTAAATTATAAGGGTTATGAATATTTGATTCCATTTCGTTTAAATGCATATCTAGATTCCCTGAAAAATTGTTAAATGTAATTCCATAGTCATTAAAATCGTCTATAACTAATTTACATCTGGTTACGTTTTTTATATTGCTGTATGTTTCTCTTTCTATCTGGGGATTTAGAGGAATCATCACCGTCTCTGATTTCAAACATCCAAAAAAAAACACACAATAATCGATGGGATTATTTATAAAGGTTATAATGTAATCACCCCGTTTCAATAAATTCTTCAATTTTCTTGATATTCCTGAACTTAAAACATCAAGCTGGGAATATGTAATTTCACGATCTTTATATTTAAGTGCTATACCATCATTTATTCTGGATCTTTTATACAATAAATTTTCAAGCATTATTATATCACCTCGGTTTGCTCGACACGTTTAAAAAGCCCCATATCCACTAATTTTATAAATTTAATAATTTCCTTATTGTAAGACCTGTATTTTTCGATATTAAGGAGATGCCCTGAATTTCTAAACATGATCAATCGGCTATTCCTAATTAACTGGTGAAGTATTTCGGAGTTTTTTGGCGGTACTATTATATCATCAAGCCCAGCTATTATAAGCGTTGGGTTATTTACTGTCTTTAGTTTAGCATAGGAATCAAAACTAGAGACTGCTGATAGTTGTTGCATCTGCATTACATTTTGGCTTTTAGTTTTTCTCAAATTCAAAATCTCATTAAAAAGTCCAATATTATTGTCTAGAGTGTATTTTGAAAAAAGCAGGTTTCATTCTTTCCTCTAAAGATGCAGCATTCGGTATCGAAGATAAGACATCAAGTATCTCTTTATCAGGCATTATTGATTTTACTCCAAAATTTGTGGATGTTAGTACTAGGCCTAATACTTTGTCTGGGAATCTCAATGTAAATGCCTGAGCTATCATTCCGCCCATAGAAACACCAAGCAAAAAAAATTTATCAAAACCAAGAAATTCTGTAAGATGTTTCAAATCATCTGTAAAATTATCCATGGTATAAGGCTCTATAGGCTTGTCTGACTGTCCAACCCCACGATTATCATATAAGATAACCTTAATTTTAGAAGATAATTTTTTTTGATATTCCCACATCCATGTAGAATACCCAAGTCCCTCTATCATTATAATAGGGGCTCCCACACCGGATACTTCATAGTATATATTAATTCCGTTTATATATGCTATCATTAAACCACTTTATCTGGGGAAACATCCTCTAATCTGCGTTTTGTTGTTCTTGGTCCAAACAGAAGAATTATTGCTGCAACTATTTCTAATATACCAAGCAGTATGAAAAACCTCGATCCTGTTGCCACAACATTACTTACAGTTAGAACCACCATAGCCGAGAAAATATATGGAACAATAACGCCCCCTAGATGCCCTATTCCATCAGATAGGGCGAAACCTGTTGCTCTGGCTTCCGTGGGGTATATTTCCGCAGTATATGCATATGCTGGAACTGCAAATGCTGTTGCAAATGATGCCATAAATATGCCAATGGTTAAAAGATCAAGAGAATGAATAGTCAACGATAACGCAAGTACAAATACCGAAATTATTGCCGGAATGAGAGCACTTATAACTAAATATTTTCTTTCCCATTTATCAGCTATAAAAGTCATGGCGAGAGCCCCAACAATATAACCTGTGCTCCCCAATCCAATATAGGCAACTGTTGAAAAGAAAACAAATCCAGAAGTTTCAAATATCAGAGGGGCAAATCCAAGAAATCCATATGCAAGAGTATAGTCTAAAAACCAGAATGTAGCAACTATTGCAAGTCTTGAACCATATTTTTTGGTAAATATCTCCCTAGTAGGAAATCTAGAATCTTTACCTTCTGGCTTATAATGTGGTATATTTGGAAGTGTTTTTATTTTTTTCTGCACAAATGATTCCATATTCACAACTATTTGTTCTGCCTGTTCAGATTTTCCTTTCAGAACCAGCCATCTAGGAGATTCAGGCATTATAAATCTAAGAAATATTATTACTATAGCTACTATTACTGGTATGGCAAAAAGATAACGCCATCCATTTAGATTTATTGGTATCAAAGCCAGAGCTATAAAAGGTGTCAGTGCAAATCCAAGGGCTCCTGAAAAATATGTCCATTGAGTCATTTTACCCCTTATAGCAGCAGGAGTTATTTCTGAAATATATGTATTTATTATTGATATTTCAGCACCTATACCCATACCAGTTATAAATCTGCCGAGGATTAACTCTAAAGCATTGAAAGACAGCGCTGAAATAAGCGTACCTACTGCAATAAAAATTGCATTTGAAACAAGCCCCAATCGTCTACCTGTATAATCGCTTATAGTTGATACTATGTATGTTCCAACTATATATCCAAATAATGTTATTGATACGCTGACACTAATAAGCAATTCGGTTAGTTTGAGCTGTGCCACCATTGGAGAAACAAGGGCATAACTTAACGATAATATATCATAAAAAGCGAAAAAATAACCAACTCCTAAAATTGCAAGCCAACTCCTTGGGTAGGGTCTAATAGGAAGTCTATCTATTCGAGCCTGCAAATTGGCCATTTTTTCAGGTAGATTATTTAAATCATTAGCTGACATATGAGTCATATATCAATTAAACTTTACTTAAACATGTTGTTAAGAACAAAGGTACAATTTATAGTTACTTGCCAGTTTCCAATATTAAGAAATTTCGCTTTAGTTTAGTCGGTTGCATAATTCATTTTTCCAGAAATTCAACGTCATTGTAAATCCATGGTGTATATAGTAAATTAATCGAGGAATATTAATTATGCAACTCCTATTCACCTTATTAGATATTAATAAGGTAAGAAATAGAGTAGAAGGTCAGCTATTCTTATTAACGGCCTCAAGGGTCAACTTGCATAACAACCGCCTCCGATTCTCACAGCTATATCTTCATATAGCTGAGGCCAGATAAGGTTTTTCATGATTTCTGACTTCCGTGTATAATAATCATATATTCATTAATATCTTTCTTTATATATCAATTAAAATATAATATATTAATTAAATAATATTATTTTTATATTATAAAAACAGGATCAGAAGTATATAAGTCAATAGAAATTTTCAATGCCTTACAGGTTAACACATTGAACCTTTAGTAGTATGCCGTGAGCCGGGATTGAACCAGCGACCTCCAGATCTTCAGTCTGGCGCTCTCCCAACTGAGCTATCACGGCTACATAGTTACACTGGTAAATTCAGAATAGTCTCAATTTACATTTGATAGTG
>JAKAAK010000016.1 GCA_021797025.1 Thermoplasmata archaeon | reverse complement strand
CAGAGATGTACATAGGCTGTGCAAGTATAATAAAGGATTATAACTTATCCGTTGAAATCTCATTGAATAATAATTTCCATAATACATTTTATATAAATACAATGAGGGAAACTGCAATATATGGAAGTTATTTTTACAATAGCGGGGTCAACGAAGGAAACACAGATTATAAAAACACATCTATTTATATAGAAAATATGAACACCTCGAATATTAAGACAATAAATATCAGTAATGGGTGTTATTACCATTTTATAAAGCCACATACCCAATATGATATATATGCACTAAACAACAACACATTCAAATTAATACACACAATATATTCTACAAATGTAACAAATAATAATTCATGTGAATGGTATATAGGAAGTAATGAATCATGAACATTAAAAAGCATTACAAAATAATAATTTCGGTAATAATAGTAATAATACTAATCTCATCATTCTTAGTTTATAATATATATTTCAGGAACAATGTTAATAATATTAATTACAACAATGAGGGTAAAAGCATCAATGTAAAGTATTTCGGTGCAGATTACAGGTCCCAGTATAACGAGCAACATATCAAGCAAAGTTACAGTATATCATCAAATTATATTTCAAACAATAAAATGTCATATTTGAATTCCACATTAACAAAACTACGAGACCTAACCGTTTCCTACGGAAGTTTATACTTTGGCCTGAATATACATTTAAAGAATACCAACAGTAAATATTTATACATAACTATAAAGAGTTTAAATGCAGGGTTTCCATGCCCACCAGTAGCTGGCCAGTTAAACAATGCAAGTATAATAAAAACAACATGTTCCAGTAATTTATATAAATTGCAATTAAGAGCAACCAATAATAACATATCATTGCCATGTATATGTATAGGTCACACAAATAGCATAAGCAATTATAACTTATCCGTTGAAATCTCATTGAATAATAATTTCCATAATACATTTTATATAAATACAATGAGGGAAACTGCAATATATGGAAGCGTAATAAACTCTAACTTATCTACGGACAGAATAAACTCCTCTTTCATTATAGAAAATATGAATAATCATAATTATCAAATAATAAACATAGTCAATGGTTATTATTATTGTTTTTTAAAACCATATACAGAATATAAATTATATTCTATAGATAATAACACACTTAATTTAATATATACAATCAATTCATCGAATCTAACTGCAGGTAATAGTTTCCATCTCAGACTTTCAAGTAGTTCGGTATAAGGAGATAATTATGTTAAATAACATTAAAAAGCATTACAAAATAATAATTTCGGTAATAATAGTAATAATACTAATCTCATCATTTATAGTCTATGATATGTACTTTAAGAATAATATTAATTACAACAATGAGGGTAAAAGCATCAATGTAAAGTATTTCGGTGCAGATTACAGGTCCCAGTATAACGAGCAACATATCAAGCAAAGTTACAGTGTATCATCAAATTATATTTCAAACAATAAAATGTCATATTTGAATTACACATTAACAAAGCTACGAGACTTGACTGCTTGCTGTGGAAGTTTATACTTTGGCCTGAATATACATTTAAATAATACTAACAGTAAATATTTATATATAACTATAAAGAGTATTAATAAGCCATTTCCAGGAATGGTATCATGCCATCTACGTGTAAACAATGCAAGTATAATAAAAACAACATGTTCCAGTAATTTATACAAATTGCAATTAAAAGCAACCAATAATAACATATCAGTGCCATGTATATCTATAGGTCACACAAATAGCATAAGCAATTATAACTTATCCGTTGAAATATCATTGAATAATAATTTCCATAATACATTCTATATAAATACAATGAGGTAAACTGCAATATATGGATATGTAAATGAAACTGATGCATCCGGCCCATTAAAATATTATAATAATACAGTCTATGCATATGATTTAAACAATTCAAAAACATATAATGTAAACATTACTAATGGATGTTATTATTTTTTTACAATTCCAGGGAATTATTATAAATTTTATTACTACAATAATACTGTCATGCATCCCATTAATATATACACACCTTCTGGTTCAGTTAGCATTTTAAAAGCAACAAACAAATCATTTTGCACAGCTATTGCCAGAAATGAGTTGTCATGATTAAGGTTTGATTTTCTCATCCAGTACAGAGAGGTAATTGTTAACTCTGAATATAATACTCTTCCTGCTTTTCTCTATTCAGTTATTTGGTTATAAGACGCCCATTAATAATTTTAGATGTGTTCCTGATACTGCTGTACCTCTATGTGGATTTCCTGATTATTTCCTCATGTATTGCGTTATTCAGATTCACAGATATCTATTAAATAAATATGCGTTATTTTCTATGATACAAATATCATGATACTGTTATGGTATCCGGTCCTGATTCAAAAAAATAATCCAGAAATACATTTCTATGCTGCATATTTTTTGTAATTTTATAACACGGAATCTGATTTTATTAGATAAAATTATATTTTATCAGGCTATTATAATATATGGTTTTCGGAGATATAAGGGAATATCTGGATTTCCTTGATAAAAGGGGTGAACTGGTCCATGTAAACGACCCTGTTGACACAGACCTTGAGCTTACATACATTTTAAGCGAGGAGGAAAGGGCAGGCAGAAAAAGGGCGATGGTTTTTGATAATGTTAAGGGTTATAATATGCCAGTTGCTGGAAATATGTTTTCAACAGACAAACGTTTAGAATACATTTTAGGTGATACACCATACAATGTGGGTTTAAGGTTAAAGAATATTGTAAGGATACCGGATGACACGGAATCTATGATATCCAGAGGCCTTGGAATGGTGAGGGAACTTGGTGGAATAAAGCCAAAGATATATTCAAGAAAGGATAATGAATTCGATGTTCTGGAACCCGACCTTTCAAAGTACCCCATAACAAAAAACTGGCCCATGGACGGTGGAAAGTATATAACAATGCCCGTAGTAATTACAAAGGATCCTGACACAGGGCAGAGAAATGTTGGAACATACAGAATGCAGGTATATGACAGTGAAACGGCTGGAATGCACTGGCATATACATAAGGGTGGAGCAGAGCACTTTTCAAAATATAAAGATGAGAATAGGATGATGGAGGTTGCAGTTGCAATAGGCGTTGACCCGTTAACATTTTTTTCCTCAGTAGCTCCCCTGCCTAACGGCATTGATGAATTCTCCTTCCGTGGATTAATAGCAAAAAAGCATTTAGAATTAATTAAGGGAGAAACGGTAAATATTGAATACCCGAGAAGTTCTGAAATAATTTTAGAGGGTTATATAGATCCAAAGGAGACAAGAGTGGAAGGTCCGTTTGGAGACCATACGGGTTATTACTCACTGGAAGAAGAATTTCCGGTATTTCATATTAAAAAGGTTATACAGAAGAAAAATCCCATATATGCAACAACAATTGTGGGCAAAATATGGCATGAGGATGTGAGAATAGGAAAGGCTATAGAAAGAATGTTTCTGCCTTTAGTACAGATCCAGATACCTGAAATTGTTGATATGAATATACCTGAGGAAACTGTGGTATCAAATATGATGATTGTATCCATAAAAAAGAGGTATCCGGGTCAGGCAAAAAAGGTGATGTTCTCAATCTGGGGCACAGGGCAGATGATGTTTACAAAGATTGTTGTTGTGGTGGATGACGATATAAATGTGCACGATATGAAGCAGGTTCTATGGGCAATGACAACAAGGATTGACCCTGCAAATGATGTTTTTACAATTCCTGGAACACCCACTGATGCCCTTGATCATCCTGCAAGGCTATTTAATTATGGTTCAAAGATGGGCATTGACGCTACAAAGAAATCAAAGGCTGAGGGATATTACAGGGACTGGCCGGAAACATTGAGTATGGGCAAGGATATAGAGGAAAAGGTTGATTCACTGATTAATAAATTAAATAATAATTAACACGGTTTTATAGTTGCCTCTTTCATAAATATATCAAACGCAGGTATGTTATATTGTTATAAAGCACATCATAAGAATGCCTGTAGAATATTGAATGCACTAATATTGTGAAAATACCAGAATAGCATTAAAAGAATGATAGTATTATTCCAGTTAAAAATATAATTCCTATAAATGAGTTTGCATTGAAAAATGATGTTTTTACTGTTTTATTGTTTTCTGGATTTATAACAATATGCTCGTATATTATCAGTAAAATAATTGGAACCAGCAATATATCATAAAATATATTTTTTACAATAAATGCAATGAACACAAATAAAATTACTGTTAGCATATGAAATATATATGATATAATCAATCCCATTTTAACCCCAAATTTTGTGTTCAGTGTTTTTAAATTATTGATTCTGTCATAATTTACATCGGGAATTGTATATATTATATCAAAGCCTGCAATCCATAATGTTGATAAAGCCACAATTAAATATATAATTAATGGTGGATCGGCTGGATTAATTGCCAGATAGCCACCAAGAACACCAAGGCCAATGGTAAATCCCATAAATAAATGGCGCCATGCGGTAATTCTTTTCATTAAAGGATCCAGTACAAAAAAGATTAAAACTACTGGGGATAAAAGAAAAACTGTAAAATTCAAAAAATATGTTGATATTTCAAATATTGCTATTAAAACCAGTGTAAATATATATGCATCAGTTAATTTCATTTTTCCTGCAACTAAAAGCCACTCCTTTTTTCTTGGGTTTGTTTTATCGTATTTTATTCCCTCTATCCTGTTGATGGACATGCCTGCACCCCTTGCACCTGTTGCAGTTACCAAAATTATCAGATATTTTAATAAACAAATGCGCCCACCGGAAGCTATAATAGCCCCTGCATATATAAAGGGCAGGTCAAAAACCGTGTGCCCCAGCTTTATATAATCTGCAAGTTCCTTAAGGTTCACTTTTATGTATTTTCAAATAATAATTAAATTTATTTATTGATTCATATATTGCACCGTTATCCCGGCCATATTGCATTATATTTCTGTGATTTTTGTTCTATGGACTATTTATCCATCATTAAATTCTATAGCTGCTTAATAAGGCAGAATAGATTACTGGAGTTTAACTGTCATAATGTTCATTGTAATGCACAAACAACTATGTAATATTCCGGGCCGGCTGTATTTGGGTTAATGTGTCCTGCTATTTTCTTTGCGGTTTAACCTTTAAACATCTACCCGTAATTCCCTCAATTTAATGCACTGCCCTAACCTTTTTTCCTGCAGCTTTTATTATTGCCTCTGCAAGAATTCTATCCGAATTGATTAGCGGCAGTGGTGTGTCTTTGTCATCCAATATTACCGGCATTTCTGTGCATGCCATAAGTATCGAATCACATCCCCTTGATTTGAATTCATTTATAACAGGCAAAATGGTTCTCCTGGCATCCTCAATTTTACCATTTTTCACCAGTCCAACTGCTTTCATAACCACATCCTCATGGTCCGGTATAATCACCTCAAGGTTCCGGTTTTTTAAATCGTTTACATACAGCCCGGATTTGAGTGTTGCAGTTGTAGCAAGTATTCCCACCCTTTGAAATCCAGACCTGACTATATTTTCCACTGTCAGGTTAATCATATTGAAAAGTTTGTCCTGCCCTTCAAATTCACTGAACCATATGTGTGCAGTATTGCATGGCATCGCTATTTTCTGTATTCCATTTTCGGATAAAAATTCAATGCCCCTGTTTATATCCTCAACAGGTGTTTTGCCATTGTGAAAAAATGCATCCATACGGCTTGGAATTTCAGGAATATTATAGAGTATATAATTAACATGCTCCTGATCGGTATCTGCATCCGTAGCATCCGTTAGTGTTTTTAAAAACTCCACTGTTGCCATTGGCCCCATTCCACCAATAATTCCAATTTTAATTTCCATGATAATATCAGGATAAAATCGGTTTATTAAATTTAAACTTAACTGCTTATTTTTCCATGCAGTGTATTCCGGCAGATGTACACTTTTATCATACCATACCCTCCACGTGATTTATGGATCGATATGCCCATGATTGTCGAATAGTGTCGCATATACTACCAGCACCTAAAAAAGAATGGATGCATATGTGATATAACACCGGATGGTTTAATATACCATATTTTATATTCTCATATAACCCTGTGCCAAGTGGCTATATAGAACTTGAATCCTGCCAGCCAGTGAATTTATAGGTGATAGTATGGAAGATGTGGAATCACAGAATAAAAAGAAAAGAAACAACAGCATATGGAGCATATGGCTACTGGTTTATGTTGTTCTACTTTTATCAATTATTCCGGCGATGTATTATTTACCTTTAGCATTATACACAAATTATATATTTTTAATTACTGCATTTTCTCCTCTTTTTATTGCATATAATGACCTCACGATTAGAAGAATTAAACAAATGGAAAACATAAAGGCACAGAATAAAAAGAAAGTATCCAGAAAAATGATTGTGGGGGTTTTAATTTATATGCTCTTAGTTTTATTATCCACCCTATCAATATCTCATCTTCACCTATATTTTAAAGGTTACCCGGTAGTGTTCCCGGTTTTTGTATTTTCATACGTGGTACTTATTATGTTTCCTGTCTTATATGATCTGTACGATAAGTATAAATTTGAAAAAAAGAGATATAAAAATTAATAGAATTACTGCTGCAGCAAATATTTATTGTGCATCCACACATAATAAAAAATTATCATATGTTAAACAACTGTAAAAAAGGAAAATAATGATAATGGTTTTGCAAAATTTTGTATAATAAATTTTGCCATATACATGATCTTTATTTAAAATGCCGTAAATTTAAGGATACGGTACAGAACTTTAATGCATAGCGATCACCACCGGTGAGAAGAAGTTAAATATATATAATCATAATATCATTTTATGTTTGGCATTAAAGGTGATAGAAACGTAGACAGGGATCTCATAGAGTCATTAAGCACGGAACTGGAAAATGAAAACTATACGCATGTAATAGACCTGTCTAACCGTGGAATTAAGAATGACCCCCGAAATATCATGTACAGGCGTTATAAGGCTCAGGCACTTATTTCACTGGATATGCCTGATGAGGCCATACAGGAATTAAAAATTGCTGAAAAACTTGAACCGGAGAACCCAGAAATCCTGATTAGTGAGGCTGACTGCTATAACCATATGGAAAATTCTGATGAGGCTTTAAAGCTATGCAACAGGGCAATAGAAATGGACCCGGAACTTGATGATGCATATTATGTGAAGGGTATTGCGCTGAGGTCAATGGACAGGAACAGTGATGCACTGGTACAGTTCAAAAAATATATCAAACAGAATCCATCGGATGCAAATGCACACATAGACCTTGGAGAAACCTATGAATATATGGGCAGGTATGGTGAAGGTGCAAATGAGGCAAAAATAGCATTGAGGTATGAAAAGGACAGTGAATATGCGTACGATCTTTTGCTTAGGTGTGCGATTAGGCTCAAAAGCAAGAGGTTTGACCCATTTAAAATTATCACGGATGCATATCTTGATACAGGAAATTTCAAATATATGAGAACGTTTCTGGAGACAGAAATATCTGAGGGAGATCCCAGCAGGGCAATAGAAATTCTTGATCTTCTCAGGGATTATGATCCTGATAATGTTGAAATAGTGGAATTTGAGGCGGATGTATTTTATGACATGGGCGATAAGGAAAAGGCAAGAAAAATTTACATGGAATTTGTAGAAGATTCTGAGTACCCTGATGATGCCATCTCCGATTTTGTCGAGTACCTTATGTTGAAGAAGGATGCTGACGGCATAATGGAGGCTGCCGATTCAAGCGATGTAAGTGATGCAAAGAAAGATTATTACAGATCCATTGCATGTATATCAAAAAATGACCCTGAAAACGGTCTTAAATTCATTAAAAAATCCATAGAAGAGAGCCCGGGCGATGAGGAAGATGAACATGATGTGTACTATAAATATTTTGATTACATAGACTTTCTGGAGCAGCTTGGAAGGTATGATGAAGCAATAGAAATAGGGTACAAAAATCTTGACCAGAATGATAGGGAGGTCATATTCCTGATGCTTGAATGTTATATTATGGGAGGCAGGTACACAGAATCAATAGATTATATAAAAAATGCCCTGAAAGAATCATCTGGTGATAGCAATGCGTTAATCTACGCTATAGATATACTGTTTAACAGAACTGAAAGCAGGGACGGGACACTTAATTACCTGAATATGTGTTCTGAGGCAGGAATAAAAGATAAAGATATTGACCTGCTAAAAAAGGTGTTTGAAGATCATGGTTCGGAAAACATAACCCATCAAATCACTGGAGATGATGAATCCCATACACTTATAGAAATGTACAGGACCGAAACTGGAAAGTTTGGGAAGGTAGTAGATGAGTATATAAGGAAAAACTGTGGGCAGAAATACATAAAAGAACTGGACAGCATTATAAATAATGACAGGAGTATGGGCATAGAAGACTTATAGCCCAGAATGCTGATACGTTTATATAAAATTCCTTTACAGCTTTTATATATATCAGGAGATATTTAGTAATAATCATCTCAGAAGGTCATAATGCACATCCGGGATTAATTTATATATTACCATGTTGCCAATTAATGTAAATATTCCAGCAAGCATAAAAATTATAAGAAACTGTGAATATCTTATTAGAAAAGCAATTGAAAGCATTATAATTGCCGTAAAAAACATACCAATCAGGGCAAACATGGATACGAATTTACTGTTATACTCTAATTTTGAGAAAACAACAGTTTCCGAAGTAGGTGACCTTATAGCACCTATCACGTCTATTACAAGCACAAGAAAAAGTATCATTATTATTGAAACACCATAAAAAAATGCAACAACCACAAAGATCAGGAATTCCATTATACAGAGAATTAGGTATTGCTTCCCAGAAATCTTTTTTCCAGTATATAAAAAGAATACTGCAGGAATGCTAAAGATTGCATAATATAAACTTATCCTTTCCGGGCTTGTAAGCGAAAAAATAGTTAACAGAATTAACGGAAACAGGGTTGCAATTACAGTCCTTCTCATGGAACTGGAAAAAGACATGACCAGTAATAATACACGATTGCGCTTAAGAAAGTTATAGGAATCCTTAAGGCTTGTTTCGGGCTCTTTGGTTTTAAGGGTAATGGATATAATAAGATTTAAAAAAAGTATGGCAAGAAGGAAAATTATAACATCATTCAATCCAGTGAAGCCACTTATGTAAAACAGAAGTAATCCAACCGTAGCAGCTCCCCTGGTAAAACCCATAAGCAAAGAAAAATCTCTCCGCCTGAATCCCTTCTGTATAACAACTATAGCGGAGAAAATCGAGTTTGATATTCCCATTATTATAGCTATTCCCAAAAATGCATAGAAATTTCTAAAGAACAGCAGGATTAGACCAATTGCAAGTTCAAGAACGGAGAAAATAATCAAATTTCTTTTCACATTCGTAACAATAATCATAAAATAAAACAGTGCCTGAACCACTATGGCAATAGTAAGAATAATGGCTATCTCGAAATCTGGTATTCCAGATATATTCATTATTGCTATATATCCAAAGCTCATAAATCCAGAAAATAAGGCGGACAGGGATTTAAATGCCATAACCGTGGTTTTTGAGATCATGTGCCGTCATTCGTGTACGATTTCTCCATCCCGGGGGAATTTTCTATGAAATCATCTGAATACTCCCCGGTTGACTTCATGAAAGGCTTCAGGTAGGCTTCATAAAATTTTGTCCTGTCCTCTGCCTCCTTATCAATGTACTCAGGTGTTTGTGTGAAGAAATATGCTGTAGGATCCTTTATTCCTGCCCTTTTGAATGCACGTTTTCTATCCCTGCATGGCATGCAGCAGCCACAATGTACCTTTCCTGAGACTATGCAGCTCCATGTTTTTGAGAAATCCACACCCAGGCTCTCACCGATTTTTATTACCTCATACTTTTCCATTTTAGAGAATGGTGTGGTTACATTTATCTTCAGGCTCTTCTCTATTTCATTTTTTGAAGGCAATAGTCTTTCATCCTCATGTTTCAAAAGCCCAAGCAATAATGTGTTTATGCCAGGATAGGCTGATAATGATGCCAGAATTTCAATTACAGGTTGATATCTTATTGTGTATTGCATGGATGAAACTGGATGGAGTAAAAAGGATTTATAATAGGAAGATAAATCTATTATTTTAAGATCAAAATCACGTGTTTTCGCTAACATTTCTGCTAATTCACGCTCCTTAGCCTGCACCGGGAATGAATAGTATAGAAATACTCCCTTAAGGTTGTATTCCTTCTCTGCATAATAGGTTAGTACAGTAGAATCAAGTCCACCGGTTAATAGAATAGCTGCATCCATAACCATAAGCAAATATACGGATAGAATCTATAAAATCTTTTGGCAAATAAAATATATATAACAATATATAATACATACTCTGGCGAATAAACATTAGAGAATTGAATAAATTTTCCTGCGACCCTCATGTACAATCTCTGTATTCTATTAGTTTAAGAATTACTATTTAGTATGGAAGCTTACAGATTCAGTATTATCCATTATACGCATATGCCCAGTTTTTTCTCAGGTTATTATTCCATGGTACCAGAAAACATATTTATGCCAAAATAAAAATTATAATGAGTTCCTGTGCTGGCATTGTTAGTTCAATACGTGGCAAACACAAAATATTTATTTATTCATCCATTTAATTATTATGGAACATAGAGAAATTCATGCACCGCATGGAAATAAATTAAATACAAAGGGATGGTCACAGGAGGGGGCATTCAGGCTGATAATGAATAACCTTGATCCCGCAGTTGCAAAGGATCCTGACAATTTAATTGTGTATGGTGGAAAGGGCAAGGCAGCCAGAAACTGGGAAGCATATGATAAGATTATAGAATCACTGAAAAGTCTGGAAAATGATGAAACCCTGCTGGTACAGTCGGGAAAGCCCGTAGGCATCTTCAGAACATCAAAGGATGCACCAAGGGTACTTATAGTAAATGCCCAGATTGTGCCACACTGGGCAACCGATGATGTATTCTGGGACCTTGAAGCCCGTGGGCTAACAATGTTCGGACAGATGACAGCAGGGTCATGGGTATACATAGGGACACAGGGTGTTCTCCAGGGAACATACGAAACATTGCATGCACTTGCAAAAAAGGTATATGGAAGGGACAGCCTTGAGGGAAAATGGTTTTTATCTGCAGGTCTTGGAGAGATGGGTGGTGCACAGCCACTGGCTGCTAAAATGAATAAATGTACAAGCATTATAGTTGAAATAGATAAGGAAAAGATCAGGAGGCGTTTGAGGGACAAATATCTGGACACAGATGCCGAAAACCTTGAAGAGGCTTTAAAATTAAAGGATGAGGCAGTAAAAAATGGGAATCCCATATCCATAGCAGTACAGGGCAATGCAGCCACAGTATATACAGAGTTGATGAATAGAAGAATTATACCAGACATAGTATCAGACCAGACAGCCGCACACGACCTTAACATTGGATATGTACCAGAGGGTTATACCATTGATAATTTCCAGAAATTCAGGGAGGATAATCCCGCTGAATTCAGGAAGAAGGTGTATGAAAGCATAGTAAAGGAGGTTAGGGCAATGCTATATTTTCAGGGCAGTGGTTCAGCCACCTTTGACTACGGCAATGACATAAGGACAAGGGCAAAGGAAGGGGGGCTTGATAATGCCTTTGATATACAGGGATATGTTCCTGCATATATCAGGGATTTATTTGCAGTGGGTTCCGGGCCATTCAGATGGCTTGCCCTCTCTGGAAATCCTGAGGACATAAGAAAAATTGATGATGCCATAATAAAAAATGTCGATGATCCGCACCTTACGGGCTGGATTAAACTGGCAGGAGAATATGTACATTTCCAGGGACTGCCTGCAAGAATATGCTATGCCTCATATGGAGAGCGTGAGAAGATCGGTTTAATGATAAATGATATGGTTAAAAATGGTGATCTTGAGGCACCTGTAGCCATAGGCCGTGATCACCACGATACCGGTTCAGTGGCATCACCATACAGGGAAACCGAGGCAATGAAGGATGGGAGTGATGCAATTGCTGACTGGCCCATACTCAACGCATTGCTGAATGCTGTATCAGGTGCATCGTGGGTATCCGTACACCATGGTGGTGGAACAGGCATAGGCAATGCCATACATTCTGGCTTTGTCATAGTTGCTGATGGCACGGATGATGCGGCTGAGAGGATAAAAAAGGTTTTAAACGCCGATCCCGGAATAGGTGTAATAAGGCATGCAGATGCTGGTTATGAGCAATCGATAAATATAATTAAAAACAGGCCAAAATTTAAAAGCCCGTATTTTAAATAAATATTAAAATTTAAAATTAATTATTTTATGCCTACGGGTCAAAAACTATATCTGCCCTTTTTCCAATAAAATACTGAAATTCTTTTGAATCCATTAGGGTTATTATTGCATTCAGGTCGGGGTTTGCAGGCCTGTCCACAGTAAGTGGATCCACAATATTTCTTACTGCCCTGTAAACCTCTAATGTAACAGGTGATGGATTATCCTTCCTGAACTCCAGGGCCTGTGCACCAAGAAGGTATTCTATTGCAATAATGGATTTTATATTGCTGTTAATATCCTTTAACTTAAGTGCCGCATTTGTCCCCATGCTTACATGATCCTCCTGATTGGCTGATGTTGGTATAGTATCTGCGGAATTTGGGTGTGCAAGTGTTTTATTTACATTGCACAGGGCAGCTGCCGTATACTGCGGTATCATATAGCCGGAATTCAGGCCATAGTCCTTAATGAGGAATGGGGGAAGCCCGCTAAGATTAGAATCAACCAGCCTCGCTATCCTGCGTTCTATTATATTTCCAAAATCAGCCATTGCAATGGCAGCAAAGTCACTGGCAATGGCAATGGGCTCTCCATGAAAATTCCCTGCAGATACATAATCATCCCCATTGATGAGTGGATTATCTGTGGCAGAATTAATTTCTATGGTTAATGCCTTTCTTGCATAGCTGATGGCATCATACACAGAGCCATAAACCTGCGGTGTGCACCTTAATGAATAGGCATCCTGTATTTTTGATCTGTCTGCATTCTTTATTATTAAACTTCCAGATAGCATAGATCTCAGTGATCTCCCAATAATCATCTGTCCGGGATGTGGCCTGGCTGCAAGTGCCCATTCTGTAAATGCTTTAGATGTGCCTGACAGTGCCTCAAAGGACATAATAAACGATCCCATTGCACTGTTAATAAGCTTTTCAGCATTTTTTAACTCAAGTGCAAGTATGCCACACATGGCAGATGTACCATTAATCAGTGCAACACCCTCTTTCTCCCTGTAATGATATGGAACTGCACCCAGTTCCCTAAATACCCCTGCAGCATTTTCTTTTCTCCCGTTATAAAATACATCACCCTCCCCAATAATTGCCAGGCCAACGTGTGCCAGAGGTGCCAGGTCCCCACTCGATCCCACGGATCCATATTTAGGTACAGCCGGAATTATATTGTGGTTCAGCATGAATAAAAGAAAATCTATTAATTCCGTGGAAACGCCAGAATACCCCTTTGCCAGTGTATTTGCACGCACCACCATTATTGCACGTACTGTATTCTCATCAAGTGGTTCACCGATGCCAGAGGAATGGCTGCGTATAAGGTTAACCTGAAGCTTTTCCATTAATCCATCCGGAACAGCGGTATTTAACAGTGAACCAAAACCAGTGTTTACACCATATACCGGTTTTCCAGTTTTAAGTATTTTAATCAGGGACTCCCGGGAATTTTCAATCTGTTTCAGGGCATTTTTGTCTATGGCGATCCACTCATGGTTAACTGCAACCGCCACAACATCATCTATTGTTAGCGTATTGCCATCAATATAAATCATGATTATATAATTGTTATTGATATATTAATCTATGCCAGAGCTGAAAATTAACCATTCCGTGCAAAAAATGCACTGGTTTTTTATTGTTCATTATGCTATGGCGATTATTAGTGGTCATAAAATGGACAGTTATATATGGCTATAATTCCAGAAAAAGTGCAGAGAAAATGCGGAAAATACATGGAATACATCTACTGTTTTATAACGGCAAATAATTGCCATGCCTAAATTTAAATATTGAAGAGATATATAACAATTATGGCCTTTGATATTATTCTGAGGGATGGCAATGTATTCTATGGAGGAGGACTGCACAGAACATCCATAGGCATAAAGGATGGAATTATAACAGCTATTGGAAGCATTGAAGAAATTGGCGGGAATAATACCATAAACCTCCATGGAAAACTTGTGATCCCGGGTGGTGTTGACCCGCATACACATATTGAGGGGTATTCTTCTGCCGGCACCATTAAAAACGGCACTACCGGTGCAGCCATTGGTGGTACCACCACAGTACTTGACTTTTCACAGGCTACTGAAAATGAGGATACTGTCAGGGCAGCGGAATCAAAGATAAAACGATTTTCGGAACAGAGCCCACTGGATTTTACAGTAAAACCCATGATGGTAACAGCGGATTTTGAATCTGAGGAAAAACTTGAGGGCATCTTTATGGGGCTCCAGAAATCTGGAATCATGGCAGTAAAGCTGTTTACAACATATAAGAACCTTGGGAGGTATGCCAACAATTACCAGATTTTAATGGCAATGCAGATAGCCAGAAAACACGGCATAATGGTGCAGATACATGCTGAAAATAATGATTTCATTGAGGGGAATATGGATGCTCTTTTAAGGGCAGGCAAAACAGGTCCAGTTTACCATGCAAGGAGCAAGCCGGATATAAGTGAGGATATTGCTGTGGCTGATGCTGCAATTGCGGCAAAGGAATCAGGATCAAAGGTATACTGTGTACATCTGTCAACAAAAAACTCGCCGGAGATCATTGACATGGCCAGGAAAAATGGGACTGATATTTATGGTGAGACCTGTCCACAGTACCTTATTCTGGATGAGGAATACCTTAATGGCGATAGGGGAAATGAGTATATATGCAGCCCGCCACTGAGGAAAAAATCTGACATTGATGCCATGTGGAATGCACTGGCCAGTGGAAAAATACATGCAGTTGGATCAGACCATGTACCGTTTTTGCGTGAACAGAAAAAACCGGGAATACCATTTAATAAGGTTCCAAACGGTGTGCCCGGTATTGAGACAAGGTTGCCACTGCTATTCTCTGAGGGCGTTCAGAAAGGGAGGATTACGCTTCAGAGATTTGTTGATCTCATAAGCAGTGGACCTGCAAGAATATTTGGCATTTATCCACGGAAGGGGGCTATTGATATAGGCAGCGATGCGGATATTGCTGTTATAGATACAGAAATGGAACATGGCTTAAGGGCAGAGGATCTGCATATGGGAACAGATATCTCCCTTTATGGCCATATGAAAACCAGGGGATGGCCTGTACTCACACTGGCTGGAGGGAAAATTGTGGCTGAAAATGATGTATTTACTGAAACAGGAAGAAGGGGAAAATTTCTCGGAAGAGGTGATATAAATGAATGAACAGGATAGATTGTATAATATATTAATGGAACAGGGATCCATAGGCAGAAAAAATGGCAGAAGAATAGAATCACCTGATCTATTAACTGAATCAGATGGTGTAACAAGGCCAGCCGGAACAGAGAATGATAAAAAGACCAGGGATTATTTCGTAAGTTTATGCAGGAAGAATGGTTTTGAGCCATTTATAGATATTTATGGAAATATCTTTATAACACTCCCCGGGAAGGAGAGTGACATAATAATGATGGGGTCACACCTCGATTCTGTTATTGATGGTGGGATGTTTGACGGTGCCATGGGTGTATTCAGTGCCCTGGAAGTGCTCATCCGCTTAAGGGAGGAGAAATATAAAAACAGGAAAACCATTGTTGCTGCAGCATTTACAGGTGAAGAGGGATCAGCATTCCACCAGCCGATGCTTGGCAGCCATGGATATGCAGGATTAATCAGTAAAGATGATTTATGGAAGCTAAAAAACAGGGATGGAAAAGATTTTAAATCGGCAATGCAGGATATTGGATACCTCGGCACATCAGAATTTACAGGAAAGCCCGGGTATTATATTGAATACCACATTGAGCAGGGGCCTATGCTTGAAAAAATGAATATGGGCATTGGAATTGTTACCTCCATAACTGGCCAGTGTGTTATTAGGGTAAATATTAAGGGTATACAGGGACATTCCGGCACAACACCTATGGACATGAGGGATGATGCACTGGTGAAGGCGGCTGCTATTATAAAAAATGTGAATTCCACTGCAATGGAAACATCAAAAAAATTTAACAACCACAGCGTGGGCACTGTTGGTGAATTAAATGTTGAACCAAACAGGTTCAATGTAATTCCAGGCCATGTATGTATGAAAATTGACCTCAGGAGTGAAGCGAGCGATAGCCTGCATTACATGAAAGATATTGTGATCAGTTACCTGAAAACGTTTAAGGCTCCTGTGCAGTTTTCAATAATAACTGATGTAGAACCATCTATCATGTCGGATGATGTAATAAACGCTATAGAAAAATCTTTATCTGACCTGAGTTTTTCAAGTATGAAAATGCCAAGTGGTGCAGGCCATGATGCAATACCTATTTCAAAAATTTCTGAGGCAGGAATGATATTTGTGCCCAGCCATTTAGGGCTTAGCCATACACCACTGGAATGGACAGATTTCAGTTATATTGAGAAAGGTGTGCAGGTTCTGCTTGGCACGGTTAAAAATCTTGATGCAGAAAAATAAATCTTCTGTGCTATTATAATGGCATACTTTATACTGCGTTTGGAAATCAATAGATAGATTGCCAGTGTAGTTACTCCATGAATGGGTACACATATTCGTGAGAGATCGCAAAGGGAAATGAAGTAAAGATAACTCAGGGAATAACATAATTCTTAACAGTAAACCCAAAGTTGATGGGAGGATAAATCAGAAACAGATCTTTATATCAAATTTCCGTGATAAAATTTTACTCCGGTATAATTCCTTTAGGATATATTCATAACTCACATAACTTGCAGCCTACCTTGGGCTTTTCTGATAGTATCAATTCCTTTAAGAATGCATTTCTAACAGGATTAAAATTACAACGTTTAAAGTTCGCAAACATAAGTATCTGTTACAGATTGCCATGTAAAATCTGCACTTAAAAAAATGAGAATGCAAACTTTTTAATAAATATATGCATTATCAATTAATGAATATAAAAGATGTGCTTATGAAGCAGAAATATGAACTGGAAAAGGCTATGGATAAAAAAACTTTAGCAGACAGGGATGTGATGCAGCAGTTAAGCAAAATGGCCGATAGCAATCTTGCCAAAATAGTTACTGGCATAAGGAGGTCGGGCAAATCAACACTGATATATTTATTAATGCACGGCCTTGATTACGGTTATATAAATCTGGACGATATAAATCTATATGGCATAGATTTTAATGACCTCTTTAATAATTTCATTGAGCTGTATGGAAATGTTAAATATATTTTTATTGATGAAATTCAAAATTTAGACAACTGGGAGCTATTTGTAAATAACCTGCAGAAAAATTTCAATGTTTTTATTACCGGATCAAATTCAAAACTTTTGAGCAGTGAGTTATCATCACATTTAACGGGCAGGCACCTGCAAATTAATTTATTTCCATTAAGTTTTAAGGAATATATGGAATATAAGGGTGTGCTTAATGAGGGATATTTAGACCCCCCAATTTTACGGAATAACCTTTCCCATTATATCGAGATGGGAGGTTTTCCGGATATACTGATTGGTAAAGAGGACAGATTCCTGTATCTTAAACAGCTATACACAGATATCATCGAGAAGGATATAATAATCAGGCATAAAATTACATTTGTCAAAACGTTTATTGATATGTCACAGGCCATATTGAATAACTATTCCGGATATATCAGCTATAATAAAATAAAAAATGTTTTTGGCATTGGAAGTGTCCATACGGCTAGAAATTATATATACTATCTTGAAGAATCATTTCTGGTTTTTACCCTGGACAAATACTCACATAAATCCGCCGAAATAGAGAACTCTGTAAAGAAAATATATTTGATGGATACAGGCCTAATATCAATCCTTGATAAATCCAGTGCCGATTCTGGCAGATCTATGGAAAATGCTGTTGCCATAGAACTTAAAAGAAGAAGTGTTGAAAACAATTTTAACATCTATTACTGGCAGGATTATAATGGCCACGAAGTTGATTTTGTTGTTAAAAAGGGGATAGAAATTACCTCACTGATTCAGGTTACCTATTCAACCACGAATAATGAGATGCCTGCAGGGGAAGCAGCAGCACTGGTAAAGGCATCTGAACAGCTTAACTGCAATAATCTGATAATAATAACCTGGGATTTTGATGATAAGTTGATGTTTAAAAACCATAAAATAATCTATATATCTCTATGGAGATGGCTTTTATCAGGCAACAGTATTGCATAGGGGAAAACTGAGCATATAACATGGGATTTATACGGTAACCGGCTTCAGGATATTGCATTTATTAAAAATAATTATAATGTAAATTTGCCAACTTCTTCAAGGGCTTCCGGCTTCCTTGCCCTGTAATACGAGTGCTTTATGGTCAAAATTAGTTTCTTTGATACCTTTCAGTCTGGAAATGCAAGTGTTTATTCAGATTTTTTAATCACCATGCATTCTGCTTCTAACAACGTATAATAACAATATAATTGCCCATGAAATACTTCCTGCTAGCCATATTAATATCATAAAACCCTGCAGGAAGTAAAATCCCTGTGGCAGGAAAAATGTGTTTAGTATGGGAATAGAAACCAGCCACGTAATACCTGTTATACCAAAAAACAGCCCTTTTCTGGCAACTTCATATAGTCTGTACATAGCAATAATTAAATATACTCAGGGTATAAACATTTCATGGAGAGGAAATTCCTGAGCAAAAGAAAATATATAGCCATAAATATTATTCCGTCTGCGATTGTCTTTACATTTGTATTCTTTACCTTATCATTTAGACCGGGACTGGTTGGCTTCATTGGAATAGCTATATTTCCGGCACTGGCTACACTTTTATTCGGAATTGCTACATTCCTGGCGGTTAAAAAATCAATTAAAAAAAATCCACGCAACCGGATATTTGCATTAAAAGTATTTGCATTCCTGGTTATTGCCTTTTATGCTGGAATAGAGTCCGTTATGGCTATGATTGTAATACATACATATATCTCCCTTCTTCTACTAATACCTGCTACATTTGCAATATTTAGTGTTCCAGCACTGAGCCTTACAGGTTTTGGGAAAAAGGATTTTTCCAGCCATGGAGAATTGAATCAGGAACTTACGGAAAGGCTTTCCAGCCTGATAGGAAAACAGGGGCCTGAAGTGTATACATCCGAATCCGATTATAGATTTGGCCTGGCCAGTATAAGCGGGAAAGATCCATGGAGAATTCTTGTAAACCAATCTGCCATGGTACAGCTTACAGACGCGGAAATGGATACATTACTGCTGGAAAAATATTTTTCAAAGGAGTCAGAGGGAGCGAGAAAACTTCTTACAGGTATTTATGGATATTTTACACTGGTGGTGTATATATTAATGATTTCATATGTGCTTTCCATGAATTCCTCTCCGGGCACTTTGCTTAATCTTGCCATGCTTGCGCTGTTATTTCTTGCAGTAGTCCTTGTATTCCTTTCTCCAAAGATAATATTACAAATGGTGCTTAAGTATAATATTAGTACAGATATCCTTGTAATTAAAAAAACGGAGGATTATGATAGCTTAAAATCCTTACTGGACATAGAGGCTAAAATTCCACCAGCCACAATGATGACAGAGTCCAGGTATTACAGATATATGGATAGAAGGGCAAAGAATAACACATTGAGATTGAACCGGTTAGAAAGACAGATAAGAAATTAAAATTGAAATATTTTTATAACCATATCAGAGATCATAGATATACGGGCTGTAAGGGCAGGAAATAAGACAGGGTTGGTCTAAAATTAGAGTTACCGGTAAACATCAACAGCCTGTTTTAGCAAAGTATTAACAGGAGCAGTAAAATTGTGCTACCGTATCGGGTATCGAGAAACATAATTTTTTACCTCCTGCTTTTTAATAACAGATATATACATGCCGGAACAACAAATACATCAAATCCTATATTTATAACCGAGAAAACTTCAAACCCGTAAACATGAAGCCGTACAACCGCAAGTGAAGCACCCAGAAATGGAAATATTATGCCTAACAGGTAAAATATTTTAAAGCCTTTTGACAATCCAGCAGCTATGAAAAGATAGATTGTTCCAAATATTATGCCAGCAATTAGTGTCGGTAACGTATCCTTCAAAATAAATAACTGTAGGTAATGAACGTATGCAGCTGTGCCCATCACAACTGCTGCGGATATTTCAATATCACGTCTGCTAATACTCAATATTGCCACCTGCATGCCTATATTCTAATACACACAAACTAAACAGGCACTGATCTTCTATCCGGTTTGAATATTTATTATTTGCCCAGCGTACATAATTACTGTTTCCCCTATAATCTCTTCCCGGTATAACTAAAACATCAAAACAGATTATGGTAAGCCAGATACGTTATAGTGGACATGGTATGGGCATTTTTAATGCACAGACAGTGTAAATCAAACAGGTTTAACTGGATAAACAAGTTGTCAATGGATGTAACGGAATACACTGTATTCTGGCCTAAAAACCGTAATCCATATCAAGATAATTATTCACTCTGTAGTTTGCTTCTTCAAGGTTGAAATATTCGGGGTCAAACTCCTCACCTATCCAGTCCTTTATACTATCATATTCATCATTTTTTGGGTCCTCCAGGATATTGAGCATACCTAAATAACCATATGGGCCTCCTGAATCTTCTGGTGGACAGGCTCCTTTTCCCGACACACACCTTGGATAGTCAACATCTCTATTTGCGGGGAGGATTTTATCAATTTTTACAGTGTGTATCCAGTCGTCGCCAAAATCATATTCATATATCATTGTGGCACTTTTATCCATAAAAACAAGTTTATTGATATAGGTCTTTTCTGAATTTTCATCCTCACTGGGCCATTCATCTGACGGAACAGAGAAGCGCGTCCTTCCAATAGTGAAGTTGTAAAGGTGGTAATTTTCCCATCCCATTGCAGCCTGTATTACCAGATGAAGTTCGTGCAGTGTGAAATCATATGGAACCTCGACCCGCCTCCATATTGTTGGTCTTATGCCCTTCAGGCTGATTTTAATAGAAAAAACTTTTATATCATTTTGCTTTTCTTCTTTTTTACCGGATTTACTTACTGCTGGTATTCCCATATTACTTATAATAATTGATTAAATAAAAGTCTTACGCTATAAACATAAAAATAACTGTATATAATTAAAAATGAACTAAATGTTAATATTAGTCGAGGAACGTCGTGGAGTTATGTATATTCATAAAACTCCTGTTGCCAGTATAATTGCCTGTTAAATGACGGGCATGACGGTGGGAATAAACCTGGTGAAATTGATGTGCATTTATCCACTCCAGTGGTGATTCAGTATTCCTTAAAACTATACAGCATAAATAAAATAATGAAGGTAGACTTAAATTGAATATCTGTGTTATTAAAAAATTATCGCCGGTAGTCCTTAACCATGATGTAATCCTCTCCACTATCATTGGTGATTATAAATCCGAACTGCTTATAAAATGATATTGCATGTAAATTGAGTCTATTCACTTCAAGGAAGCACTCTCTAACCATAAATTTTTTAAAATGCTTTTCTAAATTTTGAAGAAGGCCTTTTCCATATCCCTGTCCAATTTTATCTGGTTTCAGGTATAATCTAAGTAAATGGGCACCTTTCCCGGATATATTACATTCAATAAAACCCACACAGATAGAATCCTCAAATGCTCCCAGAAAAAGCAGCTTCTCATCATGCAGGGATTTTTCTATTTCTTTTTTTACTGCCTCTTCACTGTAGTGATCAGCCAACCACCTTTCTATATAATCATTACTGTATATTTCCCTGTAAGTTGAGTGCCAGGAGGAAGATGATATATCCGACACAGCATGCGCTTCTGATTCATTCAGTTTCCTCACAGACATTACCATTAAAGTTGACATTACCACACAGCATATAAATAGAATTGCACGGATGTTTACATAGATACAGGCAAATTCGGATGTTATTGTAATCAATATATGGCTTTATCCATAATTATACGTTGTGTTATGTTTATTTGACCGTATGTGTTCTGGTTATCTGCAGAGATTTTTATGAAATGTGGGGCATTTTATTTAATATTTATAATTAATAAGCCAGTACCATAAAGGTATAAAATTTATTTTGCCCCTTTCAAAATAATCCCATGTTATAATAGTTAACCGGGAAATACCGAAATCCTTTTCTGCCCTGAATAAAGAATCTATTTCGCGTGATTTTATATCATCATGTGACATTGCGTATGTGACATTTATTAATTCCCGGGAACCATCAGTATATTTCAGAACGAAATCAACCTCCTTCCCATCGGATTTCCCATATTCTTTCCAGTAATTAATTTTGAATCTGGTTATTGCCACGGATCTTCTATATAATTCCAGAAATACACAGTTTTCCATTAACCTACCATACTCGGGCTTTAAATTTTTCATATATACTATTCCATTGTCAACTATGTATAGTTTTCTTGGGGATTGTTTTGCATTTTTAAATGACCTTGACTCAATTTCAACCTCAAAAAGTGCAAAAACTTCTTTAAAATATTCTATCAGATTTAATGGGAATTCCTTTGAAATTTTATAATTAAGCGTTTTTAAGTAATTATATATTTTTCCACCACTTATGTATTTTGAATATAAATTTATTGCATAATCAAAAAAATTTGATAATACAGAGGGTTCAACTTTAAA
>JAKAAK010000212.1 GCA_021797025.1 Thermoplasmata archaeon | reverse complement strand
AATTCAATTTATCGGTTTTTTATGCTTATATCATTCAATAATAAGGGGATTTAAAATTATTTTATTTGATAATTCCTGTAAGCAGAATTGCTCTCTGAAAATTTATCAAATGCTTTAATTCCCTGTCCGGTGTAACCGGCATATATTCCTTTGTAAATGTAACTTCTGTATCCCACTTTGCATGAAATCCCGTTACTATAAATGTAATTTCTCTTATGTTCTCATCATCTGGCACATCCGAATAAACTCCTACCATCCCATCAGAATCAAGCTTTGTATATGTGCTGAATGTTGCAGTATATACACTGCCCTCAGATTTATAGTCTACACTTCTTGACTTTGCTGCATTTTTTATCAATATTCCCACAATAGAATTATCCAGAATCTTTATGCTCCCCCTCGGGAAATCCATATCAAACTTATCATAATTTTTTTTCACTTCTTTTTCAAATGAACTGAGATCATTAGCCATGAATTCATTATAAAAAATTGAATATAAATATATGTATTTGATTGTACAAGAAAACCTGAAAATAATAACCTATTGAATTATTTCAATGGTTTTATAGCATGGTTCTGGTCTACATGCGGAATATTTCCCTATAAAAAGACATGAGGAGCCTCCATGAATCCTCCGATGCTCTTTTATTATATATTGTGGGCCTGGTGCTGTTGAAGAATGCGTGATATGCTCCCGGATAAATCTTGACTGAAACCTCCTTATTGTATTCAAAGAGTTTTGAAACCAGTTCAGGAACTTTAGACGTTATCCTTCTATCCTCTCCGGCATAGAACCCGATAACAGCGTTTTTAACATTCTTTAGTTTATCAAGCGGTTCTGGATTTTCTCCGTAATATATTGCCGTTGCGTCAACCTTCCCGGTGCATCCAAGACTGATCGACATTCCCCCGCCGAAGCAGAATCCAACGCTTCCTATTTTTCCATTAACAGTTTCCAGTGAATGAAGGTAATCAACACCGGAGGACAAATACCCGGTTAGAAGATCCACAGGCCTATTTTTCAGCAGCATATTATAGGTATCCATTATAACTTTTCTTTTATCATTATCTATATTATTCAAAAGATTTTCTCTGTAATTTTCGTCACGTTGCTTATCAGGAGGAATAGACATGATAAATTCCATGGTGGCTGCAATTCCCTCCCTGGTAATTACCTCCGATAGCTTCCTGCTTGAGAAAAGGTCTGGGGCCAGCGCAACATATCCTTCTGATGCCATTCTATCCGCCACAGATCTGGTATGTGGATCAAGACCGAAGATTTCGTGGATGACTATTACACCCGGATGCTGTTTCCCGTCAACCGGGGATGCCAGATATCCATTTATTCTATCCTTGCCCGTCGGGTATTCTATATCACTTCCTTTTGTAGCCATTGACATAATATACGAACTGAAAAATCTATATCTACTTTTATTTTTTATAAAAACTACAATTTTTTGAATTCCATCATCCTGCCATCGCTGTATGTCCTGAAATAATATCTGAATGTATTATTCCCACTGGTTGCCGTACAGTTTCTTCCCTTGCTATAATTTCCATGAAGTTCCACGCTATCTATATGATCCCAGCCCGTTTCCTTCTTGACTGCATTGACCATGTTTTCAAATATATCAGCGCATATATTGCAGCAGAAAAACATCTTTTCATTCTCTATTTCCCTGTAATACTCTCCCCATGTAGCATCACAGAGGGCACATCCATTTTCATTATTGGTTTTCAAACATTTCACCTCTTTCCATTCTGGCCTCTAAATACCTGTCAAATACATATGCTGACATAAGATAAGCGTCCTGAATGCCTTCCATATTATAATCGTGGCAGTATTTTGCAATTATATCCAGTGCCCTGAAGGAGTGTGAATAATCGCTCTTATATCCTTCCCCGAGGAACTTCTTAACGCTGTCAGGCACCAGGGGAGAATCGAGCATCCCTGGATTAAAGTAATCGTATTTTGCACCATAATTATTTAATTTGCTGTTTGCAACAAGCTCAAGCGAATGCATTGCCGCCATTATGCATATCCAGTTACAGCTATTTGTAATCTCCTTCCAGCGTGATATTGCAAATTTAGTACTATCCAGGGGCTCAGTAGCGAAAATCTGAACACGATCCATGCCCAGTTCCTCTCCCATCTCAAGTAGAAGCTCGATGTGTGGCTTCTTTCTGCCTCTGCCATAATATTCCGAAAGTATATTTTCAATTTCGTATCTCTGGACATCATCCAGATCGGTTTTCGATATAATTATTGAACAGGACTTAACCCATTGTTTTAGAAAGAAATAATGTTCTATAGCATACCCCATCATAACCGGTTTGCTGTAACTCTGCATTTTCAATATGAAAGGATGGGGATTTTCTCCCCGGAACTGCTCCACGAACTTATTTATTATCCATTCTTTTATTCCCCCGTGTGCAATATTATAAAAATTTTCTATGGCAGATGTGAACTGTGTGATATCCATCTTCTTCCTGGAAATATTTCTGTTTATCCACTGCACATGGTAGGCATCGCTATCCTCTGCAAGATTTATAAAATGAGTCGCCATTGTGTAATAATCACCAGAATCAAATTTTGCATTGCATACTGGGCAAACAGCCATAATATTAAAATCCATTATTTATAATAATGTTTATGAAAAGGATAAAAATAAGAAGAGTCCATCACGGTTTTCATGATTAATTGAAACCTGAGTTGAAACCCTGTTCAGCGGGATGGCAATTACAACAGGCTTTTCATAACCAGGTATCTTGCCGGATAATATTATATAACTTATCTTGCCAGCTATGGGTTGGAATATACCCGGAATAATCATTGGGGTACAATGCCGATCAGGGGCAAAGGTACTACTGTGTGGGGATAGTTCATTATAGCAAGTTCTGATGCCTCCTTGGATTCAAGGTATCCAGATATTTTTGGAGGCAGGATTACCGGCATTAGAAGTAGTATAACTATAAGAATATGGCCTATACTGATTATGAAGTTTGGTCTGAAAATGGCGAGATCCGCAACCTCCTCTATGTGTTTGCCGATCTACGTTTGCATATATACTGCCTGTATATGTTGGTCTAAACTCAACCATACTATATCCCCATGTATAGAAAACTCATAAAGAACTTTTATGAATCCCTATCATGCCACATTTTTATAAAAATATTGATATTTATACTTTCCTGATTTTTCTATATAAACAGGCAAGGATATTTCAGAATATTGTCAGATAAAGGACAATATGTATATAGTGAAAAAAACTGAATCTTTATGGATAGTCAGAATAGTATTGACAGCGATCCAATTTTGAATCAGATGAATGGAAAAATGACCACAAAATTCTACTGGGCCGTTACCATTCTTGCCACAATAGGCGGTTTTCTGTTCGGATACGATACATCCAATATCGGAACCGACCTGGGATTCATACCCTTTGCACAGAACATAAAAACCACAGCTCCTTTTGTATATGGATATCTAATAGCTGGCGCATCTCTGGGTGCCGCTGTGGGTGCACTGATAGCGGCAGCACTTACAGATAAATACGGAAGAAAATTTCTTCTTATTACCGATGCTGCTATCTATACCATAGGAGCACTATTATCAGCATTTTCTGTTGATCTTGTAATGCTTCTTGTATCAAGAACCTTTATCGGTTTAGCAGTGGGAGCTGACTCTGCAATAGCAACTGCATACATAGTTGAATATGCACCGAAAAATCGCAGGGGACATCTTTCACTAATGCAGCAGTGGATGATAACATGGGGTATACTGGGAGCATACCTCGTAGGTATGGCAGTATTCTTCGTAGCCCCGGGGCTTGCATATGCAGTGGACTGGAGGGTACTCCTGGGAATTGCAGCAATACCGTCATTAATAGGGCTCGTCTTCAGGTTCTATATGCCGGAATCCCCCAGGTGGCTCATACTGCATGAAAAATATGATAAGGCAAAAGCATCACTGAAAAGATTCGATATAACAGCATCGGACAGCCAGCTGAAAGAAACACATGGCGTACTTGCCAGATTAGAAACGAAGATGAAGGCAACACCAGGAATCAAAAGAGCATTTGTAATAGTTGGATTATTCATGATGTTCCAGCAGATAACCGGTATAAATGTACCGTTTTATTATGGTCCAACAGTAATAGCTGATCTTCATATATTCGGATCCACAGGCAGTTCTTATCTTTCCAATGCAGTATTCGGAATTGAAGCCTCATCCATACTGGCTATCATCAATGTGCTTGCAACACTTATAGGTTTCAGGCTTATAGATTCATACGGAAGGAGGCATCTGGCGCTTATCGGATACGGTGGAATGGCACTCTTTGATTTCATCGGAACGGCTCTGTTCCTTGACCATATAGCAGTCGGTCTTCTGATAGGATTTGCTGGCTTTATCATATTCTTCGCGTTTGCTGTGGGAGGTACCGGATGGTTGCTCCAGGGAGAGTATTTTCCCACACAGTACAGGGGATTGTTTGCATCCCTGATCGCAGTGGTGGACTGGATATCAAATTTCGCAATCATTGAACTGTTTCCTGTTATGGATGATACAATCGGATTGGGATACACAATGGCAATATTCGGAATACTTTCCGCAATAGCTGTAATAATATTCTACCTGATCATGCCCGAAACAAAGGGAAGATCCGTAGAGGAAGTCAATGCAATGTTTGAAAACAATACACTGCTGAATGTAAAAGATGCAATGCCTGCACAGGATTCTACCAAGGCTGGACAAAAATAACTTATTTTATTAACAAATTTTTTTAAAATTTATTTGTAATTATTTTATAATTTTCAATCAATAATTGTATGGTTTATCCCCCGTGCCTGAAATCAGGGTATATGAGCATTCCACCATCAACTACCAGGGTTGTTCCGGTCATATAGGATGCCATGCTGCTCGCAGCAAATAATACAGCATTAGCCACATCCTGTCCATCCCCTGGTACTCCCATGGCTATTTTATTATCCAAATCTTTCAGCATTTCCGGGTCTTCCCAGACTGATTTATTTATCGCAGTTTTGATTGCTCCCGGTGCTATGGATATTACCCTTATGCCTTTGTCGGCCGTTTCCTGTGCCAGTGTCTTGGTAAGCATGTCAAGCCCTGCCTTGGCGCTGCAGTATGCAGTGTATCCGGCCCAGGGAATCTTTACATGATCCGATGTGATATTTATGATCACTCCGCTGTGCTTCTTAATCATACGCTGTACTGCCATCCTGGAACAGTAATATGGTCCGAACAGGTTTACTGAAATTACCTTCTGCCAGTCATCAATGGAATCATCTCCCAGCATTTGCCTGGGCCCATCTATACCCGCTGAATTTACCAGTATATCCACAGTACCCAGTGAAGAATCAACAGTAGAAAATAGCTTTTCCACTTCATCGGTTTTGGTCATATCGGCGCTAATCGCTACAGCCCTGGCTTTCATTGCCTGTATTTCCTTTACAGTTGCATCTGCTGCCGCTTTATTATGCCCGTAGTGAACCGCCACCGATGCACCGGCGGAGGCAAGCGCAAGTGCAACTGCTTTTCCTATACCACCACTGGCTCCTGTCACGATGGCAACTTTTCCGGACAAATCTATTGTTTTCATGTTAATCAAAAAAATAATGCGATTAT
>JAKAAK010000211.1 GCA_021797025.1 Thermoplasmata archaeon | reverse complement strand
ATCAAGCTTTTGAGTAACGCCAAAAATGATTAATTTCAATCCTATTAAGGTTCTATTTTATCTATTATAGCAGACTCTATTAGAAATATGCAATCTATATTTTCAATCCTATATTGGTTCTATTTTATCTATTTTCTAGGAATGCGTAATTCCAATAAAAATTTTATGGTTAAATTTTAAAAAATATTGCAAAGTTTAGATGTATCATCTTATATTTAAAGGTTGGACTAAAGCATAGTATTGAATCCATGGGATATCACCTATTTTATTTCGTCTAACAAGTTTTTCGTGTTATATTTAGCCTGTCCAAACTTTCATTATTTGTTCGTCAATTGTTATACTTATTAATTTGAAAATTATTAGTAAGATATGAAAGCGAACCACATTCCATTAATTATATAAAGGTCAGATAAAATAGCTGCGGAAGTTAGAACAAGGCAATATTCTCGTAAATTTATTGTGAAAATTATTGTAATATTGAAATATATGGAGTATCATACAGACCATCTAAATATCTCTTCAATAACCATAGAAAATTTACGGAACTACTGAATATAAAGGATACACTCTATTTCAAGACATTATTCTACAGACCTTTAAGAATAGACTAGCACTTTAAAATTCATCAATTATTGATATGATAAATCCTTATAATGATAATGCTGCAATAGATTTATCTATTATTGAAACCTGCAAGTATACCACAGCACAGTGAAGAATATGAAATATACATACCCAAAAAGTATATGGGGCTAGAGCACCATGGGCTATGAATATGGAAGGAAATTACATGCAGTTATAGATACAGATTCATTATCGGTACTGGAATGAAAGATAACCACTGTATCTGCATATGACAAGAATATAGCGTTTCAGATGATAGACTCTGTGAGAGATTTCAGATATATTTTAATGGATGCTGCATATGATTCCTCTGATATATATGATTATATTTTTGAGAATACTCAATCTATACCTGTTATAGACACTAACAGGAGAAGAGGCATTATTGAATATAAATTATCTTATAACAGGAAACTCTGTATAACGTTAAGGAAAAAAGAATCATCAAGGTACAAATTGAGATGGGAGATAGAAAGGACGTTTTCTATTCTTAAGGAAATACTGGGAATGGAATATATCTGGTATGTTAAACACAGAAATTATAACGCATCAATTGGAGAAATTATAGTTGCATACAACTGCATTGTAATGGATAATAAAATTACAGGAGTTCTTCGAAGAAAAATAATGCACATCATGATCTGACGTATGTTTGGAGGCTCTAACATTTCATTATCAAAAGATAGATTTATATTCACATAAAATGTGATGCACAACCGAAATAATCATTAAATTTATATATACTCAGAATATTTATATTAGATGAGATATGATGACTACATTAACTTCTTCAAAAAAGCAACTGGGTTTGAACCATACCCGTATCAGATGAAACTTGCAGAGGATAAAGATTTTCCACAAATTTTAAATATTCCTACGGGAATGGGAAAAACAAATGCAATAATATTGTCGTGGATCTGGAAAGTTGAAAATAATCAAGATAATGTCCCTCGCAGGTTAATTTATTGCCTCCCAATGAGATCCATAGTTGAGCAGGTTTACAATAATTTAACAGAACAGTTAAAAAATTTGAATCTTCTTTCGGATGATTTTGAAGATTCCGACAAGTATCATATTGTAAAACTTATGGCCGGAGAGGACATTATTAAGTGGGATCTATATCCCGAAGATAAAATTATAATTATTGGAACGCAGGAAATGCTGATTTCGAGGGCGCTTAACCGTGGTTATGGCATGAGTAAGTACAGATGGCCCATGCAATTTTCTTTATTGAATAATGATTGTATTTGGGTTATGGACGAAATACAGCTTATGGGCAATGGTTTATACACGACTATACAATTGCAGTATTTCAGGGAAAAGTACGGTAATTTCGGTAATGTAAAAAGTGTATGGATGAGTGCAACTGTAGATAAAAACATCGAAACTGGAGATTTTAAGATAGATAAAGACAGAATTATTTCCCTATCAGATGCAGATTTAAAAAATCATCATATAAGTAAAATTAGGGAAGCAAAGAAAACAATAGAAATAAGGGACCACAAATCTATTGAAAAATTAACTAAGGATATAGAGCAGGATTTTAATGAAAATAAAAAAATTATAGTTATACTCAACAATGTTCAAAGTGCAGTTAAATTATACAATGAATTAATGAAGGTAAATGCAATTAACCGGGAAAATATTGTGCTGCTTCATTCACATTTTAGACTGAACGATAAAAATAATAAAATTGAAAAAGCTTTAAGGTTAAGTAATTCAAAAGAGAAAAGCATTATTATATCAACTCAGGTAATTGAAGCTGGCGTTGATGTTTCATGTAATACAATGTATACAGAGCCTGCTCCACTATCATCGTTGGTTCAGAGATTTGGTAGATGCAACAGGTTCGGTGAAATTGATACTGGAAAAATTATAATATTAAATCATAAAAGTGATATATTTGGAATAGGCAATAAAACCGACATGGTATGGCCCTACAGCAAGGAGGATATCGCATATACTCTCAATATTATTGAGAAATTTGACGGAAAAGTTTTTGATCCATCAGGTCTAAATTTTTATACAAATGTAAAACCCCGATTGATTAGGGATAAGGATATCATAGAACTTTTTGACACATCCCCAGATATCTCTAACCAGAATGCTGATGTATCGATATATGTGAGAAATTTAAAATCAGATAATGTATTTGTTTTCTGGAGAGATTTGAAAGAGGGTTTAGAGAGTCAGTCACTGCCTTCAATGTATGAATTATGTCCGGCAAATATTTCTGAAATAAACAAATCAAATTTTAAGAGATACGGATACAATTTTCTCGAAGGCACATGGAATGATAACACAAAGAACAAAAATATAATACCTGGATCAATAATATTAATGGATAGTAATTCAGGTGGCTACAGCGAAGATATTGGATATAGTAATGATTTTAAAGGAAAAGTTAAACCTTTAGGGAACAGCAAAAATAATTGCACCGATTCGTATAGTCTGGACAGAGGTGCACAGAATAGTTACATGACGCTTGATGAACATACAAAAAGAGTGGTTGATAAATGTAACTCTATTCTTAAGAAATTATCAAATATTATAGATTCAAACACTTATAATTATATTTCACGTGGTGCCCTATGGCATGATGCAGGAAAAGCTCATGATGCCTTTCAGGCAAGAATAATAAAGCCAAGCAATGCCATTTATGCAAAAGCTCCTAATGAGAAATGGATAAACAAGTTCCCTAATAATTATGACGAGAGTTTAAAATTAAGAAAATACTTCAGGCATGAGCTTGTATCTGGCTTGCTTGCTATCCAAAACGGGGAAGAGGATATAGTTGCATACCTAGCAGCTGCACATCATGGCAAGGTTCGCGTATCAATATCGTCTATAGATGGCGAATATGTGCCCAACGGTGAGGATATACTTTTTGCAAAGGGCGTATGGCAAAATGATTTGGTCAGGGCTTTCAACCTACAAGGATTGCATATCACGGGAACAAAAATAGATATGTCTGCTATGCAGATAGGAAGTTTTGATAAAAAAAGCTGGATAGCCATGGTAATCCAACTTTATACAAAGTTCGGTATTTTCAAACTGGCATATATGGAGACAATTGTAAGATGTGCAGATCAGAGAGGGAGCATAATCAAACAGAATATAAACTTAGGAACAGTAAGTGGTAATGCATGAAGGAATTTTCATTTGAAGGATGCAATAATACAAATTTCGGATCATATTTAAAGGGTTTAGGCATTTTCAGAATATTAGGGAAAAAATATACTGATGCCAAAGCGTACTGGGAAAATAACCTGTTATATATAAGTCTTCCATTTAATTCCTATGATGAAATTGCTGATTTTTTCCTTAATAAGTACGAACCCACACCCATAGTATCCCCTTGGAATAATGGTTCAGGATTCAAAAAGCCTAAAAAAGAATTGAATGACTTAAAAAACTATGATAAAACGGATTCTAATTATCCCCGACTTAAAAATTATATTGATGTAATAATAAAAACCGAAAGTATCGTAAAAAGCAAAGCAATAAATAAAAACTTAACAGATAAGGAGAAAAAATCGGAAATAGTAAGGCTGTGCAGGAATTTCTTGCCGGAAGAAACTGTAAAATGGATCGATGCAGCATTAATTTTGGATAATAACGGTACAGTTAATTTTACAAAAATTTTAACAACTGGCGGGAATGAGGGAAATCTAGATTACTCAATAACATATATGGCTGATATATATGAGGTCTTTAAATCCAAAAATTCAACAAATTTACTGAAGAATTCATTATTTAATTGCTTCACAGATCAGTTGATTCAATCTAAAGTGGGAAAATTTATACCAGGTAAAGCGGGAGGATTTAACGAAGGCTTTGGCTTCGAAAATAAAGATTTCAATGCTAATCCATGGGATTTTATTTTTTTGTTGGAGGGCACACTATTTTTTTCAACAGGCTTAGGTAAGAAGTCAATATCAAGCGGTTCGTTTATCAGGTCACCCTTTACAGTTGGCTCCACAATTGATATCCAAGGTAAAAAACGGGGCTATGAAATATGGACACCCCTATGGAAAAATCCGGCATACCTATATGAAATAGAAAAAATGTTTGAGAATGGCCGTGTGGAAATAAGCAACTCACCGGTGGCAAAAGGCGTGGAATTCATCCAGGCAATAAAAAATTACGGTGTGGATAGGGGTATATATAAATTTATACGATATGAATTATTAAATACACGAGGGAAGGCTGGATATGTTGCCACTCCTGTTGATTCATATAATGTAAAGTATGTAAAAAATGTGAATGTAATTAAAGAAATAAACACTTTGCTTTCAAGGCTTGACAGTTATATCTATAATACCATAAATATCCCGGCCACTTTACCAAGACTAAAAAGAAAAATAGACGACTCCTTATTTTATATTCTTAAACATGACATATCGATAGGTATGGAAGAATTATTCTATAATATCGGTAAAATGGAAAAATATCTGGCAACAATAAAACATGATGGGGTACCTTTGATTGGTGGCTTAAGCCCAGAGTGGCTAAATCTAAATTCTAATCCATCAAATGAATTTGTAATAGCCGCGGCGATTTCATCAATTTACCATATAAGGAAGTATATAGAACCCGTTAATTATAAGGATAATACATTGATGAAATGGGATGATGAAATGAATTATTTTTCATTTAGAGGGTCTAATATATACAGGAAGCTTGCAAATGTACTCTATAGAGTGTATATAGAAAATGAAACGAAATCAGAAAAATACAATACATTAAATTCTAGAATTAAAATAGGCCCGGAATATGCAACACTTCTAATAAATGGTGATATAAATGAGGATAAAATGGAACACTTACTCTATGGTTTTATGTGGATAGACTGGAACAAAAATAAAGATTTTTCCATGTCAAATCCTGAGATAGATAACATAATATACACAGAATACGCAACAGTTAAACTGCTATATCTTAATAATAAAATTAGGCCACCATACGTTAATGATAAAATAAATGATGATGGAATAATACTAGAGGGAAATCCGGAAATTATAGGAATGCTTGAAGCCAATAATATTGAGGGCGCATATAAAATGGCATATAACGCA
>JAKAAK010000210.1 GCA_021797025.1 Thermoplasmata archaeon | reverse complement strand
CCTCAATTGTTTTTATTTTTCTGTGCTCGCCGGACTTGAGCAGAACGGATGGCCCATCTATGGTATCGCAGGGTGTTATTGCAGCAGCCTTTCCCGGCAGCTCCACCTTTATCTGGGAACCTATGGCTATGAACTGATCCACAATGTACATTGAAACCGGGTTTATGGATGCAGCGGCAAGACCGGAGAGCCTCGATCTTCCGTATCTGAGCCTGAAACCGCCGGGTCTGTTCGGATACCCGAACACCGGCCTCCCTGCAATGATATCACGTAAATATTTCTGTGAGGTGTCACCCTTCTCCTCTGTTTTATTTTTGCCTATCTTTTCCAGTATATTCCATTCCTTTAAATTCATCAGGCTTGTATACTTCAGAACCTTTCTGGATTTCTGGATCAATCCCTCACAGAGAACAAGGCACATTCCACCCCTTATACGGTTAGTTGGAATACGCTTCATATCCCTGTGTCCAGATATTTCCTCCTCCTCGCTTCCCTCTCCATCGATCATAACCGGGGAATTTCCTATGACAAGGCGAATCTCATCCGGTGTCGGGAGATACTGGAGGTGTTTTGACCTGTTATATGCCTGTATCTCCTCTATATAACGTTCAATTTCCTCATCAGTTGCCTTAAAACTCCCGATGTTCAACTCCCTGCGAACAATATCGGCCATCAAAACGCTGAGGGCCTGTGCCGTTCCTCCGGCACTTCTTATGGGACCTGAATATACAATGTCAACATATTCTGTGCCGTCATCATTGGGAACTATATTTACCTCCTTTATGCCTTCGAGGGGTGCAACAAGTATGCCCTCTGTCAAAATTGCCAGACCCACACGGACAGATTTTTCCAGTGCATTTCTTCTGTCGGATTTGAGCATCTCAGCGACTTTTCTGGATATCTCCAGTGATACCTCTTCCCTGGATTTTGTCTTGCTGAGCTCCCTTATATCACTTGCAATGCCATCTATCTGGATTAACTTCTCTACCCTCTCTGCCATGTCATTGGCCAGTGGTATTTCCACATTTGTGGATACATCCTTGCCCAGGGATCGGGCTTCCCTGGCAACTTCATAGCATTCATTAACGCTTTTGGCCAGAGCCTGATTGTATTTATCCAGATTATGGTCTATCATTCTACGCTTTCAGCAAATCGCTCAATAATAATTTATCCATCAGGGAGGACTTTATCTTTATCTGCTGCTTCATGTATGCGTCCATGGCATTGATCTCTTTGGATAATATCTTATTGAAAATATCAGAACTTACTGTTACAGTGATGTCTGCATCGATCTTTCCTGCCTGCGGCTCAGTTATATGTCCATTTTCAACCTTGAAATAATAAGAATCCTTATCATCAAAAACAATATCAATGGATTTTGTTATATTCTGCAATTTCTTCGCATATGTCTGATCGTTCGCTATTTTGTCGTTCATCTTCTTTACTAAATTATTCAGTACTTCCTGCATATATACTACCTCTTTTTTCTTTTCTGTATTCCAGTGATTTTTTTATGAAATATAAATGTACCTTTGAGGGGTTTAATGGCCTTGACTGGAATTCTGCATGATACTGGGTTGCAATATAATTATCACGGTCATCCAGTTCAAGTATCTCCATCCGGATTTTTTCATCATCGGTTCCGGCAAATATAGCGCCCTTATCCTCCAATCTTTCTATGTATTCCGGATTTACCTCATATCTGTGCCTGTGCCTCTCGCTTATCCTCTCAGATCTGTAAATGCCATATGCAATTGTATCTTTCCTGATAATTACCGGCTTTGCACCTAGCCTCATGGTTCCACCAAGATCTTTTATTCCCTTCTGTTCTGGCAGAATATCTATAACCGGATTTTCTGTTCCCGGCTGGAATTCTGTACTATTCGCATCTTTCAAATTCAGCAGATTCCTTGATAGCTCTATAACAGAGGCCTGGAATCCCAGGCAAATTCCGAGATACGGTACATGTTTTTCCCTGGCATACTTTGCAGCGGCAATCTTCCCCTCTACACCACGGTATCCGAATCCACCCGGAATCAGTATTCCGTCAAGGTCTTCCAGCTGTTCTGTGCTTTTTATCAGGTCGTCTGAATCAATCCATTTGATATTGACCTTTATGCCGGTATTGCCCGTTACATGTGAAAATGCCTCTTTGTGGCTAATATACGCATCCTGCATATCAACATATTTTCCTATAAGGCCTACTGTAACTTCCTCGGTGGGTTTTTCAATATTTTTTGTAAATTCTTTCAGTGTATAATTCAACTCATGATCATCAAATTTGAAGAGCTCCCTGACATATTCCAGTGCACCCTGATTCTCCAGTACCATGGGAACAAAATATACATTAGAAACATCGTAGACACTTATTATCCCTTTCTCAGCAACATCTGTAAAGAGAGAAATCTTCTTCCTGGCATCTATGTCCAGCGGCCTAGAAGACCTGCAGAATAATATATCCGGCTGTATGCCTATTGCCCTCAATTCTTTTACACTGTGCTGTGTAGGCTTTGTTTTCTGTTCGGACCCAGATTCAGGTACAAGTGTAACATGCCCGAAAACCATGGAGTCATTCCTGTCCGATCTCATCTGCCTCAATGCTTCCAGAAATGGCATTGATTCAATATCACCCACTGTTCCCCCCACCTCTATAAGAGCAATGTCATATCCATCTGCGGCCTTTCTTATACGGGCTTTTATTTCATTTGTGATATGTGGAATTATCTGTACTGTACTTCCGAGATAATCTCCCCGCCTTTCTTTTTCTATAACTTCCTTGTATATCTTCCCGGTTGTTATGTTGTTTGCTGATGTAAGCGCGGTATCAAGAAATCTCTCATAGTTACCAAGATCCAGGTCAACCTCGCCACCATCATTCAGCACAAAAACCTCTCCGTGCTGATACGGGTTCATTGTACCAGCATCATAATTTATATACGGGTCAATTTTTATATTTGTAACTTTGAAACCACTGTTTTTTAAAAGATATGATAATCCGGATGTTATTGTGCCCTTTCCTAAACCAGAAATTACCCCTCCGGTTACTACAATATAATGCATTATTCTATAGTGAAAATCGTTTAATAAAGCTTTTCATTATTTGGAGCAATCATAATCCAATAAATATTACAAATATGGACAAATCATTCAAATTAATTGTACATTATAGAATAAAAATTTTAATTATTTAATAAATATTGTTTATTATCTGGAATTCTATTTCATTCAGATATATCTTCCAGATTCCTCCTTGAAACCTTCGTGCCACCGATAAGTACCAGCAGTCCAGCTATGAAACCTGTAATTCCTATGAACACGAATCCGAATGACCAGGAATATGTCGCAACCAGTATTGGTAGTAGTATTGCGCCCAGTGCACCACCGCCATGCCCTATTCCATCGGTTATGCCGAAACCGGAACTCCTGGCCCTTGTGGGATAGTTTTCTGCTGTGAATGTATATGCAACCTGGAGATACATTCCCAGTCCCACTGCAGCAAGGAACGATCCAAAGTAAAGAAAATCTACCATTTTTGTTGCCATTAAAATCATTGCTATGAGCCAAACCACGGTGGCAGCAAAAATAACATGTTTTCTCTCATATCTATCTGAGGTATACATCATGATAATGGCTCCCGTAGGATAGCCTATTATGGCACCCACCGCTATATACAGTATTGCAGCTGCCAGCGAAAAGCCGATTCCCAGTAATAATGATTCAGCATCTCCCAGAAATGCATAATTTCCTATGTACCAGAAGAACCACACTGCAATAAGAAGTGCCATACGGCCTGAATAGGGCTTTTTGAACAGATACAGTGTAGGGAATTTTGGCTCCTCCACAACAACAGTCTCCGGATGTGGTTCCGGAAGCTTTCCAACCTTCTTTTCAGCATTTGCTTCCAGCATCTCCAGAACCTTTTCAGCCTTCTGTATATTCTTTCCTCTCGTAGCAAGCCACCTGGGTGATTCGGGGAGTTCCATCCTTAAAAACACTGCTATGAATGCTATTATTGCACCTATTCCGAATAGCCAGCGCCATCCCGTAGTGAATGCAGGTACAAGGAAATAACCTATGAACGGTGTTACAGCCTGCCCGAATATACCAATAAGGAACGTGAATACCGTGATTTTTCCCCTTACTGCCGATGGAGCAAATTCAGTTATATAAATGGAAACAAGATTCAGGTCAGCTCCGAGCCCGATACCTGTTATGAATCTGAAAATGGTAAGTTCAGGCACATTAAAGGAAAGCGCATCCCCAAGAGAACCTATCGCAGTTAAAGCCATTGTTAAAATCATGGATCTATATCTCCCGAAAATATCTGCAAGACTACCTATTACATATGACCCAATGGCATATCCTATAAGACCCACAGATAGTGCAATAAAAAGAATGATAGATCCATGCAGATTGAACTGCTGATCTATTGCCGGCATAGCCAGACCAATATCTGATATATCATAAAAGGTGAAAAAATATCCAAGGCCAATAATTCCCAGGAAAGCTGTCGGTAGAGACCATACAGGGATCCTGTTTTCCCTTGCTATTATATCTTTCACTTTATCAATATTTTCTACCATATAAATTGATGAATTCGTTATATATATAATTATTTATTTATAATTTATTGTATTTAAACTCTTGCAATCAAACCTAATTCTCTATTTAAACTTACATTAATTAATTATACTAAAAATAATAATTCCTAAATAAAAATTTGTATACTATTATATAGATATACTATATAAGTGTATTCTTATATTGGACTTTTGTTCAATTTTGTTGCACATATCTTCTTCCAGGCTTTATATATTTCCAATACCAAATTTTATATTTTGATTCTGCCTGATATATGCAATGGGAGATATATTCTATGTTTATTTAAATCAGGATGACCCTAAAAAATCCACCATGAAAAAACTTGAGAGGTACGGTCTGGCAATACACATACCCATGAACAAAATTTATAATAAACTTTATCTCACACCGTATTCTGAGAACTTTCTCCTCAATTCCGATAAAATATCGTATGAGAAAACCGGTATTGTTGTAATGGATGGTTCATGGAATAGAATCAACACCATTGAAAATATCAGGGCAAAAAACGGCCGAAAACTTCCGCTATTACTGCCGGTAAATCCTGTAAACTATGGAAAGCCCGGGAAACTGTCATCCCTTGAGGCGCTTGCAGCAGCTCTCTATATCATGGGTTATGTGGATTTATCAGGTGAAATTATCTCAAAATATTCCTGGGCACAGAACTTTATCAAAACCAATATCAATCCATTGAACGATTATTCAAAGTGCACTACAAATGAGGAATGCATTTCTGCGCAGGAAAGCTATTTCTGAACTTCCTGCCATTTATCGTCCTTGAGTTCATATATGCCAATTGAGTATTCTGAAAGAATTTTTCTGATCGATGCCCTGAAATTTTCAGGTACGGCGGATAGTACATATTTTTCATATGGCATAATATGCATGCCGGCTGCGTGATTAATTTCCGGATTTCCAGAACAAATGAACCCGAGTTTTGATTCGGCATACTCTCTTTCATCCGGGTCAAGCCTGATCCTGGATTTTGAAAGTCTGCGGCCAAGGAGCCTCACATCAGCATCAGAATACATTATATCCTGCGGATGCCCACCTGCCGATTCTATGAAAAGCAATATGCCCAGGCATTTTGAACATTTACCGCAGGGATAAATCACACCATTCTT
>JAKAAK010000209.1 GCA_021797025.1 Thermoplasmata archaeon | reverse complement strand
TTCTCGGGCTTCCCGATAGAAAGACTATACCACCCAGGCTCTCAAACACAAGGGATGGCAAGGGAATCATATTCGTGGGACACAATGGAGATGTATACCCCAGTGGCTTTGTACCCTATAAAGTTGGCAATGTAAAGGAGAAGAGCATAGCAGATATCTACAGGAACAGTGAAACACTCATAAAACTTAGGGACAATAAAAACTTCGGCGGTGCCTGCGGTACATGCAACTGGTCAGATTCCTGCGGCGGTTCCAGATCTAGAGCCTATGCCCGCTACGGAGACCTATTCGCTCCTGACCCTGCCTGCCTGTATTCACTTGCTCCAGAACCATAAATCAGTACATTGCCTCGTCCAGGCTGTACACCACCACCGGTATTTTTAGCCCGGACCTCAGAGAATCCCTTATTTCTTCATATTCTTTTATAGCTATTCCCTTATCTTCCTGAATGCCATTGTTCAGAAGTATCTCATGGAAGTTCCCGTATTCCTTTACAGGTGATATATATACTATATCGCCCCTTGAATATTCAATAGAATCAAGGAAATTGGTTGTGCTCTTTACATGCTCCTCCCCGAATCCAGACATTACAATAAGGCCAACGTTTATTCCTGCATCCCTGATTTTCCCTATAAAATCTCTTGCCACATCAAGGTCCATTTTTTTATTAAGCATTCTTAAAATATCGGGATTTCCACTCTCAATTCCAATATATATCCTCTTCATGCCCAGATCATGGAGTTTCTGAAAATCAGTATTTTTTAAGGGTGTTGTAAATGCGTCTGAAAATGCATAGAATGGCATACTGAATTTCTCTTTAAGATACATCAAAATTTCTTCCAGATCATGTGAATTCATGCTTGTTGCATTTGCATCACCAAGGAATATTCCGTTCATTGCCATCATGGAGTTCCTGAAAAATGCCTTCAATTCTTCCGTTTCCTTTTTGATTTGATCCATCTTCAATGGCATATATTTCCTGTCCTTGTAGAGGTTGCAGAATGAACATCTGTTCCATGGGCATCCTTCGGATATTTTAATGTATAATGAAAAATACCTGTCAGGCGGTACTATGGGAATTCTTCCTCCATATATTCTCCTGAGTCCGTTTCCCCTTGAAGCAAGGAAATTATAATCCTTTACATATTTTTTCAGTTCCGGATATTGCAAAGAAGCCAATTCCACATCATGGTAAAATGCTGAAACAATCCCGGGTTTTTCATGTTCTTCCAGAACCCTTGCCTCTCTCTTACCGTTTGCATATCTTAATTCGATGATATCGTTCATTCTTGTTCTCCTGTAAGTCCTGTCAGCAAGTGAATAATAAATCATATCGGAGTCCATATTCAGTGAAAGCCTCCTCTCACCTATTTCGATCTTTACAAGTCCATTTGTTTCCTCTGCAAACATATGTATCACAGTTCATATTTATTTGTATAATTCCTGGGTGTTATCATATATTTTCCATACTTATATGTCCCGGAATTCCCGATTATTACAATGGTAAACATATCCATTGGTATGTCCAGGAAATTTCCAAGTGTTGATATACTCACTTCCTGCCCATCCCTGTAGGCGTTCCTGACAATTCCTACCGGAGTATCAGTATCACGGTATTTCAGCATTATTTCCCTTGCCTTTTTTATAAGTTCGGTTCTCCTTGAGCTCACAGGATTGTAAAGTGCCGTTACAAAATCTCCCTTAGCAGCAGCTTCGATCCTTTTTATTATATCATTTTCCGGTGTGAGCCTGTCACTGAGGCTTATGGAGCAGAAATCGTTCATGAACGGCACACCTAAAAGAGAACCTGCTGAATTCAGAGCAGTAATTCCCGGAACAATCTGTATATCTATATCATAATGATGTGCAGCTATAAATTCAATAACTATTCCAGCCATGCCGTATATGCCAGAATCACCACTGGAGATAATTGCTACCGTTTTCCCTTCTAAAACATATTCTATGGCCTTTTTTGCTCTTTCCAGTTCGCCCGTAACAGGACCGGATTCAATTGATCTACTCCTGACCAATTTCTCTATGAGTTCAGTATATTTCTCATATCCCATGATTATATCTGAATTTTCCAGGGCTCTCACTGCCATGGGGGCAATAAGTTCAGTGCTTCCGGGACCGATGCCCACAAGATAAAGTTTCGGCATAAAGCCCTATAAAATTAAGTATTATATTATTTTCCTTACTGTACGGCAGTAAGATTTGTTTCGAAGCTGTGGGCAGCAGAAATTATAGTACTATCACTGCTCAGACCGGCCATAACAGATTGTGGGGAAAATGGTGAGTATGTGTTGGTGGCAGGACTATTCGTCCATGTTCCTGTACCCAGTATACCACCATCATACATGAAAGAATTTAATATATATGCTCCGTGGGGTCCTGTTATTATGAAGGTTGTTTCAAGATGGTGATCATAGGTTATATCTGAGGCATACTTAGTGAACATCTTGGCAACAGCCGGAGGAAATGTGGAATTTATCAGTGTAAGTCCGTAGGAAGACAGACTTTCACTTATTTTCCCATTATTCACTGTGCCGGTCATTGTTTGATTATACATATATAAAGGATAAAATGTTACTGTTTTTCCATTATACTGGAAATTGAAAGTTCCCTTGAATAGAAGACCGGGCTGACCAGCAGTACCGGCGGCATTTGCGTATATATCCTGATTATATGCCTGATGATACTCCACATGGCTGTATATATCAGTGGTGCTGTTCATGGCATAGTACAGTGCCCAGGAATCAGTTGCGCCTATTGGGCATCCCAGCCATGAAATGAAATATATTCCTGTGGTTCCATTTGATACCAGGTCGTGGTCTGCTATTTTATAATATTTATCTGGAGAAATACTTGCAGGAGCCGCGAAGAATGGATTTGTTATTGCTACTACTACAATAACAACTATTATAACTGCTGCTATAACACCGAAAATAAACTGACGGCTTTTCCAGAATTCCTTCTTTGGCTTTATTTCGTGCCTGCTGGAGTTCGCCTTTGTCTGTTCATTTTTATTTTTTTTATATGTCAATGGATAAAGGAATTATTTTCGGCATATATATTTATCGGTACTGACTTATCTATTTCTTTATAAAAAACAATATATTGTTAAACGTAATCATTCACTATGTCTATAGAAGAAAATATTGCCGGGTTTATCAGTAAAACATCGTATAAGGATATCAGCGATGATGTGAAACACGAGGTTAAGCGAAGGTTCATTGACGCACTTGGTGTTGCATATTCATCCATGGATTCACCTCCAGCATCGAAGATAAAGAAAATGATAGGTTTATATCCTGGAAATGCTAAAATCATTGGAATGGGAACATCCTCTCCTGATTATTCAGCATTTCTCAATTCATTATTTATAAGATATATGGACTTCAATGACACATATTTATCCAAGGAGCCACTGCACCCCAGCGATATGTTCGGACCACTCATATCCCTGGCATCAATATTCAATAAAACAGGAAAGGATCTGATAACTGCAACTGCAGTTGGTTATGAGATCGGAACGAGGCTCTGTGATTCCACATCCCTGAGGGCAAAGGGCTATGATCACGTTAATTTTACGGAAATAGCAATGGCAGCCGCACTTTCCAAACTCCTGGATTTCAATGAAAAACAGATAATCAATGCAATATCAATATCGGTTGTTCCACATGTGGCACTGAGACAGCCACGTGTTGGAGAGCTTACCATGTGGAAGGCCGGGGCGGCTGCTAACAGTGCCAGGAATTCAGTATTTGCAGCACTTGCTACACTATACGGCTTTACATCCCCATCTGAGCCATTATCAGGAAAGCTTGGGTTTAAAAACATAATCGCACCTGATATGGATTTCTCTAAGCTGGAGGGTAATAAATCCGATGGAATAATGAGAACCTATGTTAAGAAATATCCGGTGGAATATCATGCCATGGCAGCCGTTGAAGCATCCTTGAAACTTATGAATGATATAGATATCAATCATATTGATTCCATAAATGTTTACACATATGAGGCAGCTGTTTCAATACTCGCAGACCCTGAAAAATGGCATCCTGAAAACAAGGAGACAGCCGATCACAGTCTTCCATTCATCATTGCCTCAACACTTCTGAACAAGGACTTCTGGGTTAACAATTACAACGATATCAGAAACAAACAGATTACATCCCTGATGGAAAAGATAAAGGTAACAGAATTAAGGGAATACACAGAACAGTATCCGGAGAAGCTTCCAGTAAGGATCGAGGTTAAATGCTGTGGCAAAACCCACGAAAGCTCAGTGGAGATTCCCAAAGGCCACTATAAAAATCCCATGACAGATCGGGAAATAGAATCCAAATTTGTAAGACTAACGGGCATGACCGATTCCCTGAAGGCTCTGTGGACCATGGAAGATCGTGAGGTGAGTGAACTTGTCTAACCTTCTTGACAATGATTTTCTATCAGTTCCAGGAGTTTACAATCCATTTTCAGCCCTGCTTGCCAAGAGGAAAGGTTTCAAAGCAGTTTATCTTTCCGGCGGTGGTTTGACCGCTTCCATGGGGTTACCCGATCTGGGCGTAATAACCCTTACAGAGCTTGTATCCATGGTGAGGGCCATCCACGAAATAACAGACATTCCCATAATAGTGGATGCTGACACCGGCTTCGGGGAAACACTGAGCGTTTACCGCACAGTAAAGCTCCTGGAGGAAGCAGGGGCCTCTGCAATACAGATCGAGGACCAGGTATCACCTAAAAGATGCGGCCATCTCAATGGTAAGGAGGTTATTCCGAAGGATAATATGGTTGAGAAGATCCGTGCCGCAGAGGCTGCAAGAAAAGACACACTCATCATAGCAAGGACAGATGCCAGGGCAGTAAATGGCATGGACGATGCACTGTCAAGGGCAAAAACCTATGTAAGGGAAGGAGCGGACATAGTATTCCCGGAAGCCCTGATTGACCGTGATGAATTCAGGTACTTTGCAGAAAATACTGATTTTCCATTGCTTGCCAATATGACCGAATTCGGGAAAACACCATTCATAAAGGCGGAGGAGTTCAGAAAAATGGGATACCGCATAGTTATATTTCCAGTAACACTCTTCAGGATTGCTGCAAAGGCTATGGATGACGCACTGGATGCACTGATCAGGGATGGAAATCAGGAGAAAATAATAAATAATATTATGACCAGGAATGAACAATACGAGGTAATCAACTACGATTTTTACCAGAACTTCGACAAAACTATTGCAGACAAAAAATAGTTTCAAAGGATAACTTTATTATTATAATGTCCTTATATATTATATGAAAGTTTCTGACAATATTGATCGAATAGATAAAACCATGGCAAATTCCTATTTTGTCAATTTTAACGGTGAAAAAATCCTAGTGGATGCTGGAACTCCAGGTTCTGGCAAAAGGATTCTTGCTTACCTTGAAAACAGTAAAATCAGGCCTGACGCTGTACTGATAACCCATTACCACCCTGATCATGTGGGTGGCCTGTTATCAATATACTCGAGGTACCATATGGAAATATATGTTCCTTCGGATGAAGCCAATATTATTTCAGGAGTCGAGAAAATACCGTCAAAACCATTAATGCCTAAGATTGCTTCAATGATAATCCATGCAAAATCGGTAAAGGAAATAAAACCTGTATCTGAAATGTCCTTTAAGGGAATAAATTATATGAAAACTCCGGGACATACCAGGGATTCAACGTCCTATACAATAGCTGGTGAGAATATCATAT
>JAKAAK010000208.1 GCA_021797025.1 Thermoplasmata archaeon | reverse complement strand
AAAGTGTTGGATTTTATTATCTCTTCGTTGTACTCAGCAGCATTATTGGATCAAGCGCCTTACTGGGCTGGTTCCTGTATATAGGTCTGGAAGTTATGCTCAGTTATACTCTTCCATTTGTCTTTGTTGTTATGGTCTCATTTATCACTCCTATTATTTATTTAATAGTGGGAATACTATCTTTGAATTACAGCCAGAAAATCGCAATAGTAATGGGTTTATTTGATCTGGCATTTTTCCTGGGTTTATCCATAGCAATAATTATAAAATCACCCTATAATGGTGTTCAGTATTTCAACATATTCAACTCAACAGATGGGTTGCACGGGTTCTTCCTGGGAATGGTAACAGGTGGATTCGTTGCATTCTCGGGATACGGTTCAATAGTAGTTCTAGCCGAGGAAACTAAAACACCGGGGCGTACCATAAAAAAAGCCATTGTGACATCTCTGCTCATAATGATTGCCTATGATACCTTTGTCATCTATGCAAATGTTGGCGGTCTCGGTCCTAATCTTCCTGCAGGTCTTGCATATTTTGCACCGGGGCTGTATGTAACCGATAGCTATTACGGAATTTATGTTACACTGGCTGCTTTCAGTATATTTCTAGTCTCAGCATTGGTGTCTACTGTTATATTTGGCAACAGTGCAGCAAGGGAACTCTACTCATTATCAAGGGATGGTATACTGCCGAAGATATTTACACGGATTCATAAAAAGTATAAAAGCCCCTATATGGCTGTCATAGCTGTGTTCATCGTTGCCCTTGTAGGAATTACATTTGGGCTGGTTCCACTGGTATATTACTACGGAGAAAATAACGGATTATTTTATTTGCTTGTGATAAATTCTATTATAGGCTCGGTATTTACTCTGACCTACCATATAATAGTGAATGAAACACTGCCTGTATTCATGCATCATATCAAGCAGCTCAATCCTATAACCCATATTCTTGCACCAACCAGCGCATCTGTTATAATCGGCATTGCAATATACTATTCCCTGATAGATCTGGCATGGCCACTCTCTGTTGCATACATATTCCTTGCAGGACTTGTTATTCTGGCTATTGTAATCACCTATTACATGAGGCACAACAACGTGAAGATGGATACAATTGAGGAGGAAAATGCAAAGCGTGCAAAAAGGCGTTCTGAATAATGTTCAATTTATATAGAATTATTTGCTATATAATATTTGATTAGACTATCAGAAATCTCATAATTATTGTTGGGTTTTTTAACAAAACCACGGTTAATCAGTGATTTAACCACCCTATATTTATTTGATATTGAAATTTTTTCCATATTTTTATTTTCCGATAATGCTTTCATCATGGCGATTTCATTCTTGGTGAGTGTTCGAAGCTCACGGTCAATGATATTTCTATAGGTCGGATCAGCCAGAAAAGAATCTATACTGCATTTACTGCTTAAATCTATTCCAGCGAGATTCAGCCAGGCCGGTATACCTGATGTTATTTGATATATTCTCTCCAGTATATCATTATTGCATTTTATATCCGTTATCCGCAAACCACGACTTAGAAAGTCTATTGATTGTTCATGATTAAATGGACCTATATCCATTGTTCTGAAAAAAGCGTAAAAAGGTTCATCTCTTTCGTTTAACATCTGATCCAGTATGCCTGTCTCAGAGCCTGATATTATGTAATTAACAAGTTTATGCTCATTAAATTTTGATCGCATTATCCTCAATACATCAGGGAATGGTTCTTTCAATACCCTTATGTACTGAAATTCATCGATCATCACCACTATTTTTGTTTTTAAATCCTCGGCTAATTTTTCAGGCATATCAAGTATACTTTCAAGTATTTCAGAAGTTTTAATTCTCTCGTTGAAATAATCATCGTATCTTTTTATTAATAGTTCGAAATTATTCATTTTCAATCCTAACTGTTCAATGCTTCCCAGAAAAAAATTGATTCTTCTTATGATTTCTTCCTTATAATATTTAATTTTATATTTTTTTGAAATTGAATCCATAATAGATATCAACAGGCGATCGGAATAATCCCTTACACTGGTATGCCCTCCAGATTGAATTTCACTACTGTAATACCGTTCTTTTCCATGATAGATTTGGACACGTTCAGTATGGATGATTTTCCCATTCTTCTGTAACCAGTAATAGCAAGGGATTGCCGTATGTCACAGGATCTTACTATTGTATCTATTTCTTCACTTCTATCATATATTTCATCTATATCCAGTTCTCTTCCAAATATAAATTTTATCGGTACCGATAGTATATCGGTAGCGATAATATATAATTTATCATAATTATAACAATAAAATCGATGAAATGTTCAATTCATTGTTAGGATATTTACGTGTCAAAACGGTACGAAAAATTTTATACTGGTCTATCATATTAATATATGCGTTTATATCAGGATTCCTCAACACAATTAATAGACGATATAAAAAATAATAGATTAACTTATAAAATAGAAAAATCATTTATAGAATATTATGGCCACAGGCCCTCTACAGGAGAGCTTAATTCATGGAATAACTCCTTTCAATTTGTTAAAAATGAACTTGAAGCAAACAATTTGTTTAATATCTGGGTAGTTATAGAATATGAGTTACCGTACAGTGCGAAGAGAATAGACGTAATATTGCTTGGAAAGGGCTCTGATAGCTTAAATAATATTGTAATAATAGAATTAAAACAGTGGTCAAAGGTACAGTTATCACCCATAGAGGGTACGATAAAAACCTATGTTGGTAATGGCATAAGGTCAGAACTACATCCATCACTTCAGGTATCAGGATATTATTACTATTTAAAGGATTTCATGGAAATATTTTCTAATGATTCATACAATCTATACGGTTGTGTGTACTGCCATAACTATTCTCCCGCTTATAGTCAAAATGAAGATAGTTTATTGAATCCTGTATTTGATAAATATTTGAAACATTTCCCCCTGTTCGCAAGAGAGGATTTCCAGAGATTCGGTGAGTACCTCAAGGAGAAACTATCTAATGGCGATGGCTTTGAAATTTATAATGATTTTATAACAAGTGATATCAGGCCTTCAAAGAAATTAGTCGATTATACCTCAGATATTTTAAGAAACCAACGTGTATTCTCACTGATCGACGATCAGATCCTTGCCAACAATGCAATAATAAGCTGTGCAAAAAAGGCATCAAGAATCAGAAAGAAGTCAGTTATAATAGTTTCTGGTGGACCCGGAACGGGAAAATCAGTAATTGCATTGAATGCCATGGCTGAACTTTTATCCTTGGGATTGAAGGTTTACCATGCAACAGGTTCAAAGACATTCACATCATCACTGCAGAAAATTGTTAGTTCAGGAAAAATTAAGGGTGCCAGAAATCTATTTTTATATTTTAATTCATTTTCCCGTACAGTGGGCAACGATATAGACGTCTTAATAGCGGATGAAGCCCACAGGCTGAGGAAATCTTCAAACAACAGATTTACAAAAAAAGAGAGAATGAGTGATATTCCCCAGATCGAAGAATTGATAAACGTAGCCAAGGTTTCAGTGTTTTTTATAGATGAATATCAGGCAGTGAGGCCAGAGGAGGTTGGCAGCATAAAATTGATAGAGGATACCGCAAGGAAATTTAATTCCGATATATACAAATTCACATTGAAATCACAGTTCAGATGCAGCGGTTCTGATGGTTATCTTAACTGGATAGATTCCATGCTCAACATAATCGATACAGGAAATCAATTCCTCACCAGAGAAGAGAAAATGAAATTTAGAATAGTTAATTCCCCTGATAAATTGAGAGATACTGTAGATAATTTGAACAAAGAAAACGTCAATTCTGCAAGAATGCTTGCAGGATTTTGCTGGCCATGGAGTGATCCAAATCCTGACGGAACATTAAACGATGATATAATAATAGGTGATTTCAGGGCTACATGGGAATTCAAGACTCCGAACAAAACCCAATTTACAACAAATCCCAAAACATCTCCATGGAATCTATGGCCCATAGACCCTGAGTGCGCAGATCAGGTGGGAAGTATATATACAGTTCAGGGTTTCGAATTCGATTATATCGGTTTAATATGGGGAAACGACCTTATTTATGATTATAAAATCAATGACTGGGTTGGTAAGCCCGAAAATTCAAAGGATTCTGTAATAAGACGTGATAAAGAGCATTTTACGGAACATGTAAAAAACATATACCGGACATTATTAACCAGAGCCCGATACGGTGTTTATGTATACTTTATTGATAAGGATACAGAGAAATTTGTAAAATCAAGAATTGCCCAGTATGAAGAAGAAACTAGGTTATAATATATTAAAATTTAGGGATTTTATAATTTTGATCAGTACTTCACTAAAGGGAAATAAATTTTAAAATTACCCATATTCTTGGCAACAATAAATTTCGAGATAGCCCATTATGCCGGGAGCATATTATTCATCGTTTCCAGATATCTTTTAGGTATTGGTCTTTCCAGTTCCCAGATTATGCTCACAGGATTGCTTCCGCTGTGGCTTTTGTATCGTACACTTCCCATAAATATATACGGTGATGCACCCATGAGATTCTCCCTGAATTCCCTGATAAATAGCAGGACTGTATTCCCATTATCCGGAGAACCGAAATATCTTCTGGCTGTTGGGGATGAGGGAGAAACTGTACTCTGAGTTTCCCAGTGAAACATTGTTTGATCAATGGCATAATCATTGTACATCGTTGTTGAGGAATAGTATTTTTCAGATTTATTCAGTGTTACGAACAGTATATCCATATGTTTGTGCAGGATATATTTGACTCCTTCACGCACTGAAGATGGATTTTCAACACCCATTGCAGCAAGTACCTGATTTTTTGAATATGAGCTATACAGCCGCAGAGGTAGTACTGATTCCTTTGATGGGATGCCTTCAACAAAATCAATTTTTGATAACAGATAATCAAGAAGTTCCATTAATTCCCCATATAGTACCGGATATTTTTTAAGAGAATTCAGGGCAGCAAGAGAATCGGAGAAACCTGATTGATATACCGGCATATTCCAAATAGTATAATAGAACATATCAGCCATTTTGATTTCTTCCTGTGAGAGACTGTCCATGGAAACAGTAGCAGGGAGCATGAATTTTTCAAGTATCGTTTTGATCCACGAATATGAATTTATCTGGCATATCCTTTTCATTGCCTTTGTCATGGTTTCCTCAATATCCTCATGGAAATCTTCCCTTATCCGTGCTGAAACGCACAATCTGGAGAAATTATTTCGGATATAAATATCTCCGGGAGTAAGATGATAAAAATCCAGAAAATTTTGGAGTGTTACTGGAATACCTGAGTTACTGTTAAATTCCTCTATCCTTGAAATCAGGCTATTTCTGGATGAATAGGATTTTTTAATATTTTCTAGAATGTACTCCTGTGCCTGTTTTTCCAGCTCAATATAGCATCCTCTGGGTAAGTCCATGAATCCTGATGTTATTTCATCCTTTATGGAAATTGCACGGTTACGCATGAGTGCAAGGAATTTCCCGGAAAAATTATATTTTGCATTGGACCTGCCAACAAAATCTAGAACTGTAAGGCATTCCTTGCCCTCTGATAATCTAAGGCCACGGCCTAGCTGCTGTATGAAAACAGTCAGGCTTTCAGTTGGCCTCAGGAAAAGTATGGTATTAATTTCAGGGATATCTATTCCTTCATTGTATACATCAACATTCAATATTATAATTTCTGCAACAAATCCGGATATCACATTG
>JAKAAK010000207.1 GCA_021797025.1 Thermoplasmata archaeon | reverse complement strand
TCGCCCATTATCATCGGTGACATAACGTAATCGGCACCGACTCCAATTCCCAGTATAAGCCTTATGCCTATAAGAAGCCAGACATTCACTGCGAATATCTGCATTAAAGCAGCAACACCCAGTATTAAAACATCCACACCGTAGAATTTTTTCCTGCCTCTCTTTGCAAGTTCACCGAATATTATTGCGCCAACCGCAGCGCCAATTAATGCGGAACCGGCTATAAGGCTGGTAAAAAGTACGTAATTCGGGTTGCTTTTAGTAATGCCGTAAGCACTCAGTATAATCGCCAGGACTATGCCCACTGATGAGAGGTCATATCCATCTGTAAATACCCCCATGCCTGTGGTCAGTATAGACCTGGCATGGAACCATCCAAATTTCTGTTTATCAAGATCTTCAAATATATCTGCCATTATTCCCAATAAATTATAATGTAATTATATATATAGTTAATCGATATAATATATATTTTAATATATAAAATATATAGATGAAATCAACCAGATCATGAAATAAATTTAAATGATGAGGATTCAACTCCGGGAACATCATTTTTAAATCTATACAGATGGCCACCATTTCCATTTTTATCGCTGGCCGTTGTTATATAAATGGTTTTCAAATCATCATCCCCGAATATGCAGGAGGTTACATTTTTCACACCAACAAAAATTTTTTTCATAGCATCCCCTTCCACATTGAATTTTATTATGCCATTGCCGCCATAAAAGGCAACATATAGATTTCCTTCAGAATCTATGGTCATGCCATCAGGAACCCCGGCAAAGGATGAAACATCAATGCCCTGTTTTTCTGATATTATCATGGATTTGTCCGTGTCGTAATCAAAAACTCTGATCTTTCTCCTGGGGGAATCTATATAATACATAATCTTTCTTTCAAAATCCCATATTGTGCCATTTGAGATCGTTATATCATTCAGTACAGTTTCCTCGCGGGTGCCAAATCTATAGAGTTTTCCGGAGGGGGAAGTTTCATTGATATCCATTGTACCGGCGAAAAGAAAGCCATTTTTATCGCATTTGCCGTCATTGAACCTCACATTTCCCGGAAGATTCACGGTGAACAGTGTTTCCACTATCATCTTATCTAAAGAAAGGTGCCTTATGGAGTCCCTGGTTCCGAAAACAATACCATCACTGCACGGGACAATAAACGGTATGACATCACCACTGTACAGAACCCTGACAGATCCATTGTATGCATAAATTTTACCGCCCAGAATGTCAACGTAGTAAAGTACCCCGTCAATCCACACTGGAGACTCTCCGAGCTTCAACTGTGGCGATGATCTTATTAATTTAGCTTTCATTTATAATTATCAGTTTATCTATATATATAAATTTCTAATTCAACCAAGATCAGGTCAATGTTTTACAATACATTTTACAATTTTATATCTCTCTTAATCTGCCTGGATGCGCAATATTTATAATAAGAGTAATTATTAATAATCATGTGGGAAACCCTATTTGGAATTAATAAAATTGACAACAATTCCTTAAAAGCTGTTACGGTAAGTGGCACTCCATTGCTTGTTGCGAATCTCAATGGCAGTATATACGTAACGGATCTTTACTGCACACATGAGCAAACTGACCTTTCGGAGGGTTTTATAGAAAAATGCAATGTTATATGCCCGGCCCACTTCGCATCATTTAATATTAAGACCGGCCATGTGGTTTCCGGACCTGAGGATGAAAGTTCGCCCATAGGCAATCTCAAATCATACCCTACAAAGATTGAGAAAGGTATGGTAATGGTGGAACTTCCATGAAAATCCTGGTTTTTGTCAAACAGATTCCGGATATAAACGCAATTAAATTTGACCCGAAAACAAAGAGAATAATAAGAAGCGGCGTAAAACTTGTATTCAATTCATATGATAAAAAGGCAGTTGAGGCTGCAGTACAGCTATCGGAAAAATACGGATGTGAAACATACGCCGCCTCCATGGGCCCACCTGATGCTGCGGATATTCTCAGGGATTCCATGAGAATGGGGATAAATCACGGCATCCTGTTAAGTGACAGGAATTTTGCCGGGTCAGATACCTTTGTTACAGCACATATCCTGGCTGCACTGGTGAATATTATCAATCCTGATATTATTCTTGCGGGGAAGTCATCACTGGATGGGGAGACATCGCAGGTACCGCCTGAAACTGCGCAAATGTGCGGATATAATTTCATGTCCAGCGTGTCGGAAATACAGGTCATGGAAAAAAGTGTTGTTGTGTCGAGGGATGAAGATGATGGCATGGCAAAATATGAGGTTCCGCTACCAGCATTTCTTTCAGTAAGTGAGAAAATCAACAGGGCCAGGCAGGTAGATCCGTCCATAATTCCAGAAGAAGTGGAAGTATACGACTCAGATATTACCCCGTGGAAAGGAAACAAATCACCAACCAGGGTAATAGACACATTTTCCCTCAACAGCTCCAGGAATAATAAATTCATAAATTTCAATGAGTTTCTTAAAATTATTGATGCACCGGAGGACGCAAACGGATCTGGCCAGTATAAATATATGGGTGAACCGGAAAGTGGCAATATATTTCTGGGGCTGGCAGTAGATGATCCCCGAATTTCAATGGAAATTTCATCCAAAATATGTGAAATTAGCAGGGACAAAATTGTGGTAATTGGCAATATAGATCCAGCAAATCTCCAGGGACTGGCATGCCACCAGTATATATATCTCGAGGGATATGACAATGCTTCCATAGCAAAATATGTCGTTAAATATATAAATGAAAATCCCGTAAAACATGTACTCGCCCCATCAAATTTAAATGGCCGTGACATAATGTCCTTTATTGCCGCCTCCCTGGGTCTGGGGCTGACAGCTGATTGTGTTGATATAAAACTGGAAGACGGAAAGATGATACAATATAAGCCCTCATTCGGAGGAGGAATAATCGCAGTGATACAATCTAAAACCGATCCGGATGCAGCCACGGTCAGGAAAGGTATGTTTCCGGTGAAGTATATCAGCAGGTCCTTTGAAACATTGAAAGTCAGATCAAATACCACATCCAGTTACAGACTCCTGGAAAAAATTCCCCTGGACAGTAAACTGCGGCCGCTGGATACACATATTATCTTCGGCATCGGTACAGGAGTCGGGGTAGATGATATAAAGACAATTTATGCTATTGCCGATAAACTCAAAGCATCGGTGGGTGCAACCAGGAGGGTGGTTGATACAGGTATAATTCCCAGGCAATTCCAGATAGGGCTGACCGGTGTATCCATATCCCCGGGCCTTTATATTGCCATAGGAATCTCCGGTTCCGATAATCACGTTGTCGGGATAAGGTATGCCGGAAAGGTAATAGCCATAAATAACAATCCCGGCGCAGCTATATTCAACCATTCTGATATGGGAATAATTATGGATTCGCATGAATTCATTGAGAAATTATATGACTACATGAAACGCTGAATATCTGGAAAACAGAAGAAAAATATAATTTACCCCTAATATATAAGGTATAATGGAGGTCCACAACATAACTGTAAAATTCCCAAAGGAAATCATACTTGAAAATGGAGCCAGAGTTACAGTGGATAAGGATAAGATTACTGACGAATCATTATTTTCACTTTTATATCCAGCACAGTATACAGATAATGTGGCGGTTGCACTGATAAAAAATGGGTTCCATGACGCAACACCAAGTTTTTTCAAGGGTGAGGTATTCAGTCTTGCAAAAGAGATGTCATTTCCATGGGAGCTTCATTTAAGGCTTTTCAACAATGGCAAGAAATACAGCAAAATATTTGCCCATGTTGAAATATCCAGAAAATACTTTGAGCATCTATTCATTATCCAGCCGGCCGTATACGAGCCATTCAATTTCTACAGCGATGTTTATAAACAGTTCAGGGTGCTTTATGAACCTTCTGGAAAAATTGTGAAAGAATTCAAAAGCAATTATGAAATTACACTGATGCCGCCGGAAAATCTAATTGAGTGGATGCCGGTTGTTGTCAATTTATATGACAATCTTTCGAGGTATAAGGAAAAGGTAAGGGAAATTATAGATATTCTTGATTATGAGTTGCACAGGAGATAGGTTATTTTCTTGAATAACGCTTTACTGTGTGGCCACAGATCGGGCATATCTCCATGTATTTATCATATATCCTGTGGCAACCAGAGCACCTGTATTTCCATACTATATTCTTCTTTATAGGATCTATGCCACTTCCTGCATATTCTACGCCACAATACATGGCAACGTTCTGAATGGCATAATCATCTGTAATTATAATGCCGTTATATTCTATTCCCAGTGCAAGTACATCAATATCTGTTTTACTCAGTACACTGTAATCTCCTGTTTTCATGGCGGCTTCTGAAGCCATATTCACATATTTCCGGTCCGGGTTCCGGATATCAATATTTGCCGAGTCTAGAATTTTTTCCAGGGAACCGGTTTTGATTTCCTCTATAACGGAATCTGCATAAATATAATCGGGCTGGGAAATATTGATTTTACCGGAAAGTATTGCTGATGTATCGATTATATACTTTTTATCAGTTCCCACCAGATGAAATGATCTATGCCATATTAAATTTAGTCATATTAAACGATACCATCCCATCCGAGCATGAGGAATGCCACAGGAATGAATATAAAGATGTTATCAATTTTAGTACACTATTTGAGCCATGCTTTAATCATCCTCTATGTACTTGCTTTTAATAATACTACTGATTGTCGGAATTGCAGTTGGAGGGCTTACCGGAATTACCGGAAGCAGCGGGGTTCTCGTTGTTGTTCCGGTGCTTTCATATATGGGCATTGATTTCAAAACATCCATAGGAACCAGCCTGCTGGTTGATGTTATTACAACAACCATCGTTATTTATGTTTATTTAAAAAAGAAAACGCTGGATATTGGAATCGGGTTGATCCTCGGGATGGGTGCAATAATAGGCGCCCAGTTCGGTGCATTTGTTGCCCACATAGTACCTGTACTTCCACTGGAAATCGCATTTACTGCCATGGCGGCGTATATGAGTTTTTATGTAATCAGAAAGTCTTTCAGGACGGAAGAAAAAGGCATAAGGAAAATAAACATCAAAAGGCCCCTTGCACTTTTACTGGGTTTTTTGCTGAGCATACCCATAGGAACCCTGACCGGAATAATAGGTACCAGTGGGGGAATAATGTTCATTCTGGTTATCATACTCCTGTTTTCTATGAAGGCACAGAATATGGTAGGGACAGCTACCCTTGCGATGTTCCTTTCCGCCTTAAGCGGTTCTGTTGGTTATTTCAGAATAGGGCATATAGATTTTTTTGCAGCACTGGTAATAGGCCTGGTAGCCCTTGTTTCCGGTTATTATTTCTCGGTGCTGGCACATAAACTGGATCAAAAATTCATCTACCGGTTCCTCGGGGCAGTCTTCATAATAGTGGTAATCAGTGAGATAGTAAAAATTGCCATACTATAATAAAAGTGACTTTCCTATTCCCGAATATTCCCTGTTAAGGTACCTGTAATTTTTATCATGGCAGCATCTGCAATTGATATTTTTTTCTATGCCTATCCTGTTTATTTCGAAGTTAAAACCATCAATAAAATAAATGCTACCGTCATTTTCGTAATCGAGAAGTATTTTAATTGCAGTATTGACTCCATACAAAGCAATCATTGCAGGAACTGTGCTGAGTACACCTGAAGTGGCACAGGAGGGAAGTTCAGCCGGTTCAGTATTGAAGCAGGCATAGCACGA
>JAKAAK010000206.1 GCA_021797025.1 Thermoplasmata archaeon | reverse complement strand
CGGAAGGAAAATCCCGGAGGATTCCAGCAGGTCCCCGTTTATTGTCATAGACAAATATAAAAATGACATACTCAAAAGGCATCCTGAATACAGTGAGGTATCCTTCATATCTGAAAATAAGAATGTTCTGAGCGGGAGCTCGGATGCCGGTGCAGCGGCAATAGGCGAATGCATAGAATCAATATTTGAGTACAACATAAATATATTCAATTTCGAGAACGATTTGCAGAAAATATCTGAAAGTGCCGGCAGAAGCCTCTATGGCGGGTTCACCATTAACCACGCGAATGGAAAGGAGTCGCTTACAGATGAAATTCTTGGGCCGGAGGATTTCCAGGACTTTGTTATAGTAGGCTGCAAATTTTCAGATGAGAGGAAACCTTCAGACGTGATCCATGAGAATATTATAAATCATGAAAAGTACCAGGAAAGGGTAAAAAATTCCGAAATACGTGCAAAGGAGCTGGAGAAACTTGCAGACAGTGGAGACATTAAGGGCATATTCGAGGCCGGGGAAAGGGATACTCTGGAATACCATTCCATGCTCCGTGAGGTTGGTGTCAATATAATTACTGAAGAAATGCAGAAATTTATAAATAAAATTTCTGAACTTAAACAGGAATTCTGGAATTCATACATAGTTACCGGTGGAACAAACGTTTTCGTGGCAGTTGAAAAGAAAGATAAGGAAAAAGTAAGGGAAGCTGCAAAGGAATTTAACTGTGAACCTGTTTACCTAAAGGTTGCCGGAAAGCCTGATGTAATTTCCAAAAATTTCTGATTTTAGGTTCTACCCTTGATTTTTCTGTACACCTTCCTGTAGGGAAAGAAAATCACCGCAAGGAATGCCATGATTGAAAGGAATAATCCATCATAGGAGTACTCCGGCACATGTGTGTAATACTCCCTTGGCCATTTTCCCTCCATCCTGAGTATATTCAGCTTTATCAAGCCGACCCATGGAATGTAGCCGTAGGCCTTTCCCACTATTGTGGTGAGGTTCACTGGTTTTATCCCCCAGATGTTCTGATCTGATGCATAGTATGCGTTATAGGTTTTGTTATAATATTTTGAATCCGCTGGAAGGCATGCAAGGTTATGGTCGCCAACCGTTATGAATCCTGAATCTCCGGTATATCCTGAAACATTTACAATAAGGTTCCTGTGTGCATAGCCTATGTTATCCAGCAGGATGGAATCCCTGTATATATGAATGTATGGCTGCCCATGGTAACCCCTGATCTCAGGGGATGTCCCATTCCAGTAAAGATAGAACATTGCCCTGTGGATGGTAACAACACCCAGTGCTGAGTTATGGTATAGTATTACATTCCCGAATTCACCGTATGTTGAATAATTAACCTCCCTGCCCTTTACATATGTTGTTATATCATTTACGCTATTTACCTTCTTTACCATTACAACGGTACCCTCATCTATCAATCCGTACTGCCATCTGTCAGAATGTTCCATGCTGTATGATTCAATCATACCAGCCGGGGGGAAAACACCGGAATAGGCTGTTATTGAAACAAGGATTACAATAACCGCAATGATAAACACCAGTGATGCAAAAAGGCTTTTCCTGTCATGGATGGCATTCCTCATCATCTGCAGATTGGGATGTTATATATAACTGTTTTTCGAATTCATGATTGAAAACCAAAATGGTTAATAAATTTCTATGATTATTATTTTATGATCAGGAGAAGGTATTACTTTCTTTCAGTGTTTCTGTTCTCTGCATTTCTATCTATTATAGTCTCACTAAAGTCAGCCAGTTTTCTCCTTACATTCCTGATATACACAGCTATTTTCTTTATACTGGGAATTTCTCTCACAGTTTTCCCATTTGTATATTATAACCATTTCTCTGAGATGAAAATCCTGAATAGAATTCCTAAGTACTCTCCGGATCAGGTTATCAATATAATGGATTCAAAGGAAAAATTCAACGTTGCAATCCATGACGATGGCTTTGACACAATTCCCGGTCTAATAGTTGAAAAATACATAGAGGCGAAGGTAGTATTCCTAGGTCATTATCTGGAATTCTACCAGTACGCCTCACCATGGGTTCTTTCATATTCTCCATTTCTAAAAATAAACCTGAAATATATTCTGGGGATATCCCAGGGCAGGAGGTCATATGCCATTGATACCCCTGGATTGCCATCCATTATAAAATGCAATTATTTCAGTATAATGACTGAAGGCCATGCATACAGAATGATAGTGGAGCAGAGGAGCACCGATGAATTTATTGCCGCAATGTTGAGTGGCAGAAACGCATAACCAAAATCCTTAAATTCCATAATTAAATTAATGTGATTAATGGCAAAGGACAACCAGAATGAAAACTTCCAGTCGGGAGCAGGTTTAATACGTTATTTTAATGAGGAGGAGATAAAAGGTCCAGCCATAGATCCCAAGCTGATAATATATATTGGAATAGCTATGGGTGTCATTGTAGAACTTGCAAAGGTTTTCTGGCCAGTTTAATAAGTCGCATCATTATATAATCTATTGGTTGTTTTGGTGTTTAGTTATTTTTCTAATATTATAATGTAATTAATTATTATGCCACAGGATATATTCAGCTATTACCGTAAGATGCGCTGTGAAGATCCGGTTAGCTTCAACAGGATGTCAGGATCCTGGGATGTATTTGATTATGAAGATGTGTACTATGTCCTCATGCATAACGAAATTTTTTCCTCTGATCCATCATATTCCGGCAGAGTTCCAGACGGCAGAAGAGGGCCCGGGGCAAGTTTCATTACCATGGATAATCCGGATCATAAGGAGCTGAGAAATATTTCTGCTCCGTTTTTCCTGCCCTCAAGCATTGAAAAATATTCTGAACATATAATGAAAATATCATCCGGGCTCATATCCAGTCTGAAGCCAGGTCAGGATTTTATCTCAGGTTACGCTGTTGCGCTCCCTGTCAATGTCATATCAGATCTCCTTGGGGTGCCTGAATCTGAGAGGCAGGTGTTCAAGACCTGGTCTGATTATATTATCGGAAACCGCCGTGATAGTAGATTTGATAAAATTAACAGGTATATGTATGCAAAGATGTCAGAAATCTTTTTAGATAAAGAAGGGGATGACATTATGTCTGTAATAAATCGTGGTTTGTTCCATTCTACTCCACTTACCAACGAACAAAAAATCGGTTATGTCATGCTTCTGGTAATAGGTGGAAATGAAACCACAACAAATCTACTTGGCAATATGGTGAAGGTACTTTCAGAGAATCCCGGGATTCAGGAACTGATAAGAAAGGACAAAGGACTTTATAAAAATTTTATAGAAGAGACATTAAGATACTACTCCCCAATACAGTTTCTTCCACACAGGTTCGCTGCACAGGATTACGTCCTTAACGGAAAGCAGATAAAGAAAGGAGATAGAATTTCCATATGGCTGGGTTCCGCCAACAGGGATGAAAAGGTGTTTGACAATTCTGAAGAGTTCATGATAGACAGGAGAAAGAATAACCATCTCGCCTTCGGCATGGGTGTCCATATGTGCCTTGGGGCCCCTCTTGCCAGGCTCGAGGCAGAAATAGGGCTGAAAGACATACTGGATAAATTTCCAGTAATAAATGTCAATATGGAAAAATCAAAAATGCTTGATAATCCAATGGTTTATGGATTCAGTCAACTGTATCTATAATAATGCAAAAATAACTTTAACCCTCAGGGGTGAATCCCATTGATCTGTTTATGTAACGCACCGGAACACAGTCTAATTCCATTTCATAGGAATTAAATATAATTTCCCAATTATTATAAATGACGCCGTTTATTGATAGAAAACCAGGTTTTTCTGTAATTAATTTTCCAGAATTAATAGATGCCAGGGTTGTATCCCGCCCAAATAGATTTCTGGTAATGGCATCAGTTGATGGTAAGGAAATTCCGGTGCATATACATGATCCAGGCAGGCTTGAGGAGCTGATATATCCAGGAAACAGCATAAAGATAAGGAAGGCCCCGGGAAAGAAAACAATGTATTCGGTCACCTTCTGCAGGAATAATAATGTATGGACGTTTAACGATTCCAGATTCCATTCAAATATTGCTGCCATCTTCATAAAGGAAGGATTTAAAAGAGAGGTAACCGTGGGTGATAGCAGGATAGATTTTCAGCTGGAAAACTCATTTATAGAAGTTAAATCGGCCACACTGGTTGAGAATGGAATTGCATTATTCCCGGATGCACCCACAATAAGGGGCAAAAAGCATCTTGAAACCCTTATGCACCTGATTGATGAAGGCTACAGTTCATACGTCCTTTTTCTAATTTTCAATGAAAATGCACGTTGCTTCAAACCCAATGAGTTGAGAGACCCCGCATTTTCTGAGGCATATTACAGGGCTTTAGGCCATGGTGTAAAATTCAGGTTCCTCGTCTTTTCTTCAGTCAATGGTTCAGTTAACTTTTTACATACAGTGGAAAAATGCCATTAGGGCATTAGAGCTGACAATATTTATATTATGTATGACAATTAGCGCACATGTCATATAATGAAAATGCAGACAGAGAATTTATAATTGATTCTGCCAGTAGATTGCTATCTATCGAGGCCATTTCTCCATTATCCGGTGGAGAAGGAGAATACAAAAAGGGCCAGGAATTAATAAAAATACTGAAAGGCCTCGGTTATAATAATTTAATGGAATACAGTGTAAAGGATAGTTCAGGCCATATAAGGCCCAATATTGTTCTTATGCTGGGAAATTTCCAGAAAACTTTATGGATTATATCACACCTGGATACTGTTCCTGTGGGAGATCTGAAACTCTGGAAACATGAACCATTCAGGGCAACTGTCGATGGGGATAAAATATATGGAAGGGGATCAGAGGACAATGGACAGTCAATATTTACCACCCTGCTGCTTTTAAAAAATCTTGATAAATCCAGGCTGAAAATTAATCTGGGGGTGGCATTTGTTTCTGATGAGGAAACCGGAAACGACTATGGCATAAAGCATTTAATCAGGCAGAATATATTCAATCCGGATGATCTGATAATTGTTCCGGATGCCGGCACCAATGAAGGCTTTATAATAGAGACAGCAGAGAAAACTGTAATGCAGCTTAAATTTGAGGTACTGGGTAGGCAGGGACATGCCAGCATGCCCGCAAATTCCATAAACGCCTTCAGGGAATCCTGCAAATTCATCAATGCCATGGATTCTGCACTTCACGAGAAATTCAGCAGGGAGAACCCACTGTTTGTGCCTCCATATTCCACCTTTGAACCTACAAAGCATGAAAAAAATATTGATAACATTAATACAATACCCGGGAGGGAGACATTTTACTGGGATTTCAGGATACTCCCCGAATACCCCGCAGATCAGGTGCTGGAGGAAATCAACAATACTGTATTATCATATTGTAAGAATTCAGATGTGAAGATTTCATTTAAGGTTACTGACCGTGTTGATGCTCCTGCCCCTACTCCAGATGATTCAGAAGTAATCATAAAACTCAAAAAAGCCATAAAGTCAGTTACAGGGAAGGATGCAGTGACAGTTGGAATCGGCGGAGAAACCTTTGCATCATTTCTCAGAACCAATGGATACAGGGTTGCTGTCTGGTCTACCACAGCAGTAGAAAATGCTCATATGCCTGATGAATTCTGCCTGATCCCCCATATACTCCAGGATGTCGAGATATATAAAGAGCTGATATATAACTGAGGGTATGTCTATTTTATTGAAATAAATATTTCATATTATATCCCCAATTGCCAGATTAACCCATAATTTCTCTTT
>JAKAAK010000205.1 GCA_021797025.1 Thermoplasmata archaeon | reverse complement strand
TGGAAATAGGAGGAATCAATATACATTACCTTTCATATGAGCGTGGAAGTGGAAGAAACTTCATTCTGCTACACGACACCACACAAACATCAGAATCCTGGGCAGGGATAGATGCCCTGAGAAAGATCGGCCAGTGGGGATACAATGTATATGCACCTGATATGCCCGGCTTCGGAAGATCTGATTCCAGTTTTCAGTATAATTTCATAGGTTCTCCCTCCAAAGGATCAGATTTTATACGCGATTTTTCTGAAAAACTTTATTTACAAAATATTACAGTTGTTGGTCCATCGGCATCGGCGGGAACCGCGTTGAAGAGTTTAATCAATGAAAAGGAACTGGTTAAATCTGTTATAATAATAGGCGGACTGGGTGTTGACCCACTTCTGAACGAACTTAATAAAATCGACAGTCCTGTATTGATTCTCTGGGGTGGCAATGATAATACTGTTCCTATTGAACACGGAATAAAATATCATGATCTGATTGCATCATCGACTTTTGTTAAAATAGACGGATCGGGCCACTGTGTGCAGCTGGAAAAACCCAATATATTCTTCAATAATATTAAAAAATTTATGGAACAACTATAATATCCTTGGTGCTATAATAATATACAGCAGGAGGAAGAACACAAATAAGCCCAGGGCATAATATATTTTTGTAACATTTTTCTCATCCCTGAGAAATTTGAATCTCTCTTTTCTGGATGCTATATTAAGCGTATCTTTGAAGAACTGGCCACCGTCCAGTATTGATAATGGAAGTGCGTTCATTATGCCCAGTAAAAAGTCTATCCAGAATATCCAGTACAGGCTATTTACAATTCCGAAGAATATGTATGAATCAAATGGCGTTGAAAACAGATGGGCCAGGCTTTCCGGAATAGGTGAAAGTCCAAGAATTGGTAATCCTAAAGTTTCATAAAACTCAGGACCTGCTATCAATCCTCCGAATACAAGGCTGTGCATACTATCTATTGATGCATATCCTATTCCGGAATAATCTATTTCAACACCTATGAAACTTTCATTTTTATATGCAGCACTATTTGCAGTCGGATCATCCTTTGCATAGTAGCTGTATGTTGATACTGTTTTCATGGTATATGTTTTGTAATGCTCTGAACTTCCGAACGTAATCACCGTCATGTTTATGGTCGATCCCGGTGCTATCTTATCAAGAACATTTCCCAGTGTATCGATATTGTAAATTATATGAGATGTTCCTTTATAGCTTATATTGTAAATTATAGAATTAACCGGAACCCCCGCATTTTCTGCCGGGAAACCGGAAAGCAAATCCTCTATGGCAACTCCGGTTGGCACGTTTTCAACGGTACTGGTTTTGCCATTGAAGAGTGTTACATTTGCCATTCCCGGGGTAATCATGGAATTCGTTTCCAGACTATTAAGCTCTTTACCTGATAGATTGCCGTAGGATGTAATTTCCATGCCCTTGGGTATTGAGTGTATACCGTCCAGGGATGTGGAATCTTCAACATAAACACCGGAATGTATCGGTGTCGATGCCGGCATCATGACAAAGACAAGCAATATTATACAAATTAATGCAATTATAAGGTTTATTCCCGGCCCTGCAGCGATTATGCGCCTTCTGACAACGGGATCTGCAGCCATTATCTCTTTTTCATCTGGCTCTACGAAGGCTCCTATGGGTATAATGAAGAAAAGTGCGCCAACGCTTGTTACTTTTATTCCCTGCTTCCTTGCAACAATGCCGTGGAACATTTCATGGATTACAACGGCAAATACGAGGCTGGCAGTCCCATAACCCAGAGGTATGAACGGATTTATCAGCGGAAGTGCAAGATACTCATTGAGCGGTGGTGCTGCGCTAGGTGGGGCATGGATTAGGGTCAGGAGCACAGCTTCATATAGCAGCATGGCGAACGCCAGCAAACCACCCAGAACAACAAGAATAGTAGAAAATTTACCTATGCCCTTTGCAGGAATATGTTTTGCAACAGCATCAAGAATTCCCTTATTTTTGGTTGATTTGATCATGAGCGCCGGGCCCATGGTGGAGAAATGTTTTGATTTATTAATTTCCGGAGCAAGGGATATTATTATAATTATCCAGGAAAAAACAATCAGTATTATCAGGAATATGTCATTATAGCTCATTTATAAACTCATAGTGAAATATCAATAATAATCTTTTTCCTTTATTCACGAATCCACGTTTACTTCTATTTTTTTTAGAAAATTCAGGATATTATATTTCTCCTCATCCGTAAAATTTCTTAATGAATCATCTATGAATTTCAGGTGTAGTGTTTCAATTTTTTTGAAGAATATTTTCCCTCTATTTGATACAGTAATGTTAATTACTCTCCTGTCTGTATCGCTTCTTTCACGTTTTACATAACCAAGTTCTTCTAATTTATCAACTACACCTGTTATCCATCCCTGTGTTACCATATTTATGTTGGCAAGCTCAATCATAGGCAGTGAGCCTCTTTCTGTCAAATTTTTTAAAATCCTGTATTCAACAGTAGATACACCCATGGAAATCAGATTTTTTTCGGAGGCTTTATACCATGTTTTCCATGTTCTGAGAAATTCCCTCCATACATCATAACTGCTGATTTTTTCCATTCTATATCATCTACTAATATTGAAGTTATATTTTATAGTTTCTATAAACTAAATAATTGTTTGTTAAATTATTTATGGTTAAATATTTTAGGCTTCAAAATCTACATTTTAAAGATAAAATAATTATATCTGTTTATATAAATAAATATAAAAATACAGGGAATTACGGCAAATGACTAATTTTAAATTCTGTATTAATAAAAAAATTTATACGGCACTTACTACTAACTAATCCATGGAGGAAATAATTGTGAGAATTGGAGGGGCTGCAGGAGATGGAGTGCAGTCTGCCGGATTAACACTGGCAAAAACATTATCAAGAAGTGGATTATATATAAGCACATACAATTATTATCAGAGTCTTATCAGGGGCGGTCAAAGCTGGTATCAGATAAGAGCTTCTGATGAAAAGGTCAAGAATCAGGGTAGTGGTTTGGATGTTCTTGTCGCACTTAATGCTGATGCTCTGGAAAGGCATACAAACAGGAATATAAATGAGGGTGGGGCTTCACCCCTTGCGGGAATAGCAATTTTCGATCCAGGCAGCATCAAAAACTTCAAAAAATATAACGAGGTAACATATTGCCCGGTCCCCATGAGGGACATAGCAATGAAGTATGATGCAAATCCCCTGCTTAAAAACACTGTTGCTCTGGGAGCAGTTATAGCAGCACTTGGTCTTGATTTTGATGTATTCTCCGGTGTTATAGAGAAAATATTCAATAAAAAAGGTAAACTTGTAGATGCAAACATAAATGCTGCAAAGGAAGGTTATGAATACTATTTGCAGAACTATTCGGTTTATAGAAAATTGAAAACATTTGATAGGAAGTTTTATACAATTTCCGGTGGTGACGCAGCAGCATTGGGAGCGATAAACGCAGGTATGCAAATGTACTTTGCATATCCAATGACCCCTGCTTCATCTTTTCTACAATTTATAGCTACACATGGAAAGAAATACGGAGTATTTCTCAAACTCACAGAGGATGAAATAAGTGCTATAAACGCTGCCATAGGTGCAAACTACGCAGGTGTCAGGGCTGCAACAGGATCATCCGGCGGTGGCTTTGCACTCATGACAGAAGGCGTTGGGCTTTCCGCTATGACCGAGGTTCCGATGGTTATATATGAGGCACAGAGACCCGGCCCTTCAACGGGTCTGCCAACAAAAACCGAGCAGGGTGATCTGAACCAGGTACTGGGTGCCGGGCAGGGCGATATGCCTAGAATAGTTCTTGCCCCCGGAACAGTTGAAGAAGCATTCAACCTCACCAAGGAAGCATTCAACCTTGCAGAAAAATATCAGTTGCCTGTTTTCGTGGTTACAGACCTTTATCTTGCAGAGCATGATGAAACTGTGAGCTTTGATCTTAACTATAAAATGGACAGGGGGCTTCTGGCAGAAGATAACGAACCAGATTACAAGAGATACGAATTCACGGAAACCGGAATATCTAAGAGGGCATTCCCTGGACAGCCTGGATTAATGCATAATGAGGATTCAGATGAACATAATGAATATGGTGCAGTTGTCAGTGATGCAATAACAGATCCTACGCAGAGAAAATTGTCAATGGAAAAAAGGATGAAAAAATTGGATGAATATATAAAGGAAATACCAGAAACAAAAACTTACAGACTGGATGATGCAGAATATGCAGTAATACAGTGGGGTTCAACAAGAGGTGCAGTAGAGGAAACTGTCGATTGCATGAGGAAAAATGGCATAAAAATAGGTGCAATAGAAGTTACACACATATTCCCCATGAATCAGGACATTCAGAAACTGCTTACTGGAAAGAAAAAAATAATAGTTGTAGAAAACAACTTTTCCGGGCAGCTTAACGGATTGATCAGGAAGGAATTCCTTGTGGATACGACATTCATAGGAAAATATGACGGAGAAGCCTTCTTCCCTGCGGACCTTGAAATACAGGTAGAAGAGGCAATATTCGGCAAGAAAATAAAAGTGGAGGAAAAATTATGATACCTGTAACAGAATATAAAGGAAAAGTGGCACCTGACTGGTGCCCGGGATGTGGGAATTTCTCACAGCTCAGAGCAATTTCAATGGCTCTCTCACAGCTGGACATAAAACCAGAAAATGTTGTGATTTCATCCGGTATCGGGTGTTCAAGCAACATGCCGGAATTCATCAACACATATGGATTCCACGGGCTTCATGGTAGATCTTTGCCGGTTGCAGAGGGAATAAAATGGGCTAACAGGAAACTTACTGTCATAGCATACGGAGGAGATGGTGATGGATACTTTGAGGGAACACAGCATTTCTACCATGCAGCAAAAAGAAATGTTGACATGACATATATGGTGTCAGATAACCAGGTATTCGGATTGACAACCGGGCAGGCTTCACCAACAACCCCCATAGGGAGAATTACGAAGAGTACACCTGATGGAAACATAGAGCCACCTTTCAATCCTCTGCACTACGCACTGACCGCAGGCGCTACATTTGTTGCCCGTGGGCTATCCGGTGATATAAAGCAGTTAACAGAAATCACAAAAGCCGCTATCCAGCACAAGGGCTTTTCATTTATAGATGTATTCAGTCCCTGTGTAACGTATAATAAGATTGAGGGCTATGATTTCTTCAGAAAAACAACATACGAACTGCAGGGAAACAATACTAAGGATTTCTTTGAGGCATTCAAGCATGCCTCAGAGTGGGGAGAGGAGGCACATACAATACCAATAGGCATACTCTATGATGTAGATGCACCTGTATATGAAGATGTGGATGAGACTCTATCAAAGTTTAATCTGAAGGAAAAAGAGCCATATAAATTAACAGAAGCAGACCTGGAAGAATTTTATTAATTTTTTATTCCATTTTTTCATTGTATGAGTAGTTAATTCAAATCAACATTTTTATAGGATGTTAATATTATTAATGATGGGACTCGGAAAAAGAGATTTGAACAGAAAACGAAAAAGTATAGAAATGAAAATTGACGAACTCGAGCAGAAAGCACGGAAAAATCCTATGGATAAGTCCATTCAATCTGAAATTAATGATCTGAAAAAGAAATTAGATAAATAAACCATGGAATGAATAATAAGGATACAAATATGCAATACAAATAAATATTCTATGCACGTAACATTGCAAAAATAAGAATAGTTCAAAAACTATTAAATTGCCCTCTGCAGCAATGTACTGCAAATCTTTTCAGAAGTATATAATTAATGAATTCGC
>JAKAAK010000204.1 GCA_021797025.1 Thermoplasmata archaeon | reverse complement strand
CTGTTAATGAAGTACGGAGAAAAATACCCGTTATCACATGGATACTAAACCGTCTTCAACTTCAATGGTACCTATCCTGTGCCCGGACACCTTCAAAACTTCATCGGATCTGCCCAGTAGCCAGAAATATCCATCGTCATCCTGGATGGCATAGTCTCCCATAAAATATTTGCCCTTGAATTTCGAGAAATAGGTGTCAATGTACCTTTTATCGTCATTATTTACCGTGAGCATCAATCCTGGCCATGGTTTTTTAATTACTATATATCCCTTTTCCCCCGGCTTTACATTTTTCCCATTTTCATCAAGGATTTCTGCGTCTATGCCCGGCATCGGGAACGTGGCTGAACCCGGCTTTAGATCGGCCAATCCCAGCCTGGCTGAAGGTGATACTGTAAAACCGCCTGTTTCTGTTTGCCAGTAAGTATCAATTATAGGGCATCTGCTTTTTCCAATTACCTCATAATACCAGTGCCATGCAGCGGGATTTATGGGTTCACCAACTGTACCCAGGGTTTTTAAAGAAGATAAATCATGTGATAACGGGTATTTTTCTCCGTACTTCATTAACAGCCTTATTGCTGTTGGTGACGTATATAAAAGGTTTACACCATATCTTTCAATAATCTCCCACATCCTATCTGGTTTTGGATAATCTATAGCCCCTTCATACATTACAGATGTTAAACCTAGCAGTAAAGGTGCAAATACTATATAGCTATGCCCTGTGATCCACCCAATATCTGCAGCACACCACCATCTATCCTCATCTTTAGGATTAAATGCCCATTTTAACGTATTGGCAACCCAGACTGGATACCCTCCATTGCCATGCAAAATACCTTTCGGCTTTCCAGTAGTTCCTGAAGTATAAAGAATAAATAATGGGTCGTTTGAATCCATTTGCTCGGGCTCTACATATCCATCTTCTATAATATCCTCATAGTAATAGTCGCGGTCCGGCTCCATGTTTATTTCTGTATGTGTATTCTTTACCACAATGACATTATCCACGCCATTGCTAAGGTCTATAGCCTTATCAACGATATTTTTAAGCTCAATAATATTACCCTTTCTATATCCTCCATCAGCAGTTATTACCGTTTTAGAATTAGAATCATTGATTCTCTGAGCCAGAGCCTGTTCACCGAAACCTGAGAATACAACATTGAATACTGCACCTATTCTGGCACATGCCAGCATCGCTATTGGCGCTTCAAGTATCATAGGCATGTATATTGTAATCTTATCTCCCTTTTTTACTCCAAGATTTAGCAATCCTCTTGCAAATGCATTGACCCTCCTGTATAAACCGAAATATGTTACTACTTTTTCCTCGCCCTTTTCTGGAACCCAGATAAAAGCTACTTTGTTCCGCTTTTCGTTCTGTATGTGCCTGTCAAGGCAATTATATGACAGATTAGTTTTTCCATTGATAAACCAGCGGTAAAATGGTTTTTTAGAGTCGTCAAGGACTTTATCGAATGGCTTAAACCAGTCTATTATCTTTCCATTTTCATTCCAGAATCCGTCTACATCTTTTAAAGACCTTTCGTATTCTTCAAAGTATTTGCTCATGTGCACTTTGTATTTCTCATCCATTGGCAAAGTATCTTTCATAGATAAATATAGGATTGACATATATTTAAATTTTTCAAATGAGAAATGTCGATGCCACGTCAATTGACGGATTATTTTGTAATTTTTTACGTTGATAATTGCTAGAAAACCCGGAAATTTATTCAATATTTGGTAGCACGTACTTTAATTTCTACAAACATTAACATGGGTCATCGGAGTTACATATTTTTGTCCAGATATGTAAAACCTGAACTATGAGTGGTTTAACATATGTTTAAATATTTTTATCAGATTTATTATCTATGTACAATGATTTAAAAGGTAAAAATGTTCTAATTACCGTCGGCTCAAAGGGCATCAGCAGAGCAAATGTCCTCAGGTTTATGTATGAAGGGGCAAATGCATGTCTGTATCAAGAAATATGCCTGAAAAGATAGATGATGAAATTAATTACTATAACTGTGAAGTTCGCAATAACAATGATGTAAAAATATCCTTTTCCCTGATATATTCCCGTTGTATATTTTATGGAACAATGGAAAACCATTTACCGATGTTACAGCAAGTGCTATCTGCATTAATTTCTTTACCTTTTCCTCCTTTCCCCTTCCCGGCAATCCATCAATGCTATTTCCATCAAAGTATGTGTCCGTTATATCTATTATAACTGCGTTGTTTCCATCTATATCTGAGAATATATTTGATAGTTTATTCTCTATTTTAGAAAAATCCATATTATTCAATTCATCCGGTGCATCGTATAGCTTTGATGTTGATATATTATTAATCTTCAATATATCAAGCATGTCTGTATAGCTTAGCCATTCCTCCATTTTATTTATTGAAGGCCTTTCTATTAACTGTGAATAAACCATTACAAGTATTTCCTTTCTTAATTCCGTTATGCCCAGTTCAGATGCAATATGATTTATTATCTCTATGTCTAAATGCTTCTTTGCTGCAATAATTTTAATTGATGATGTTTTTACCCTTTTTACAGGCTTTCCATCCACCTCTTTTCCTAAGTATCTTATCACCTTCTGCTTTGTTTTCCCATTCTCCCATACAGATTCAACCTCTGCTAAATATGTACCTGATTTCTTTTTAATCTTCCTTACAAATACCATGATGTCTAATATAGGGGTAAATATTAGGTAATTATATACACAACCTACACAACCGTCTAATTCTATTTATATATATTATTATTTGATAAATTATATCTTCCACATACAAATATTTAATAATAATTTTGAGATATAATACTATGTTCTTACTTGAAAATGAAATTAATGAACAGAAATATACACTTTTCAATACAATAAAAAGCATTAAAAATAACATTAATCAGGCATGTGAGCTTATCTCAAGTAAAAATCCCATATTTATAATAGGTAATGGTATAAGCTATCATTCTGCACTGTTCCTAACAGCAATGCTTGACACATTGTCAATAGATTCTAGACCTGTTCAATCCTCACAACTAAAATATATTATAAACAATTCAACTTATAATTGTGGCGTGGTTATAGCATTCAGCCAGTCAGGAGAAAGCGTTGATTTAATAGATGCAATAGAGTCATTAAATGGAAGAAATTTTTCTGTTATAGGTATAACCAATTCAGAAAAATCAAAATTAACTGAACTAACAGGGGTTTCATTATTTTTAAATACTGGAGAGGAAAGAGCAGTTACAGCAACAAAATCATTTACTGCGTCACTTGTTGCATCAATGGCTATTAGAGATACTATAAAAAATACAGAAACAAATATTGATGGTATTGAAAATAGTATAAATGGCATTTTAAATAATCCTAAAATAGAAGATATTTCAAAAAACATCTCAAACAATACAATAGTTTTAGGCGATAATAATAATTATGTAATAGCACTGGAACGTGCATTAAAATTAAGGGAAACTGCAAATATTAATGGTGAAGGATTTCCACCCGGGGAATACTTATATGGATATACGGAAACATTGAATGAAGGTATAACTGTTGTATGCATTGGCGAAGAGCCGGATAATGAAATTATGGAATATACTAAAAATATAATATTGCTTGACAATTATATGTCATCGAATATAGCCACTGAACTTTCTCCTGTATTGTATACAATTATACTACAGTTATTAGCTTTGTATAGTGCATTGAATAGAAAAGTGGAACCTGATAAGCCTGAAAAATTACACAAGGTGGTTAAATGAGAATTTTGTCGGTAGATGGTGGGGCAACGAAAACAATAGCATGCCTATATGATTCCAGTAGTAATGAAATTACTAGAATCGGAATTTCCGGATCATCAAATTATTTTTCCGTTACACATAAAGAATCACAGAAAAATATTACTTCTGCAATAAATAAAGCCTATCCAGAATGGAAAAACGATAATGATTTAAAAATTATGGCGGGTATAGCAAGCTTCGGCGATTCAAAAAAATCCATTGAAATAGGAAAATCAATAATGGATAATATATTTCATAATAAAAATTACATTGCAGAAAATGATGGTATATGTGCATATAGGATGGCACATATTTTTGATGATGGAGCTATATTTGCACCGGGAACTGGAAGCATAGGAACGTATCAGGTAGATGGAAAGATTAATAGGATTGGTGGTTGGGGGTGGTTCGCAGACGATGAGGGGTCGGCATCATGGATTGGGAAAAAAGCAATAACGTTGGCTGAGGAGCAGTATGATGGCATCATAGAGGGAAATTCGCTGGTAAAACTTTTAGAATCATATTTCAACAACAGTTTCACTGAGCTTATAAGTTCATTGGAAACAAACCATCCTAAAAGATATATAGCAATGATTGCACCATATATATCAAAACTAGCACTCGAAGGTGATAAAACTGCAATTTCAATAATTAAGGAAGCTGCGGAATATGATTCAAAAATTCTGGACGTTCTGAATAATAAGGTAAACAACCATTCACTCGCAGTTGTAGGAGGAACAATAGGATCAGATATATTGATAAAAAATATAAAAAAACCTGAAAACAGCGAATTAAAATTTTACCATGGCTATGATGTATGTGTAGGTGGCATAATTATTGCTGCAAATAAAAATAATATAACCATAGATAAAAGCTTGAGGGACAAACTTGTTTCAAATATAGATGATTTAATACAGAAACTGGATTATGAAGAATTAAACAAATATTTGGGAATTATATAGAATAATCATTTACTATAGACAGTATACTATATTAATTTACCTTTTTACACATAAATATCATAATTTCCATAGCTTACGCTATTAATATTCAAAAATACGTATTTTCTTTTATTATTTTTTAATTTATATTATCCAGAGGATCTTCAAAATCCATATTATTCTTCAATACGGAGTATATGATATTCAATAATTTGTTGGAACATGCAATTAATAGCTTATTTCCTTTCATTCCATCATTCTTCTTCCTTGTGTAATATCTTTTGATTACCGGATTAAACTTAATTGCAGATACAGTTGATAGATACAGTGCATATCTTATTAATGGATTGCCTCTTTTAGATATTTTTGATGTAATATTGTAATCTCCAGATTGTTTAACTACCGGATCCATTCCTGAATATGCCCTTAGCTTTAGAACAGAATCAAATTTATTTATGTCTCCTATAGATAATAATATTATAGAGCCTGTTATAGTTCCTATTCCTGGAATTGTCTTTATTTTGGAATCTATTTTATTGTATTCCTCTTCTATTATCTTTTTAGTTTCCTTTAATTGTTTATTCAGTAATTCCAGTGTTTCAATGTTTATATCTATATCGTATTTTACTGCATCATTGGTTGTGTATGTAATTATGTGTAAATATAAACCCCTCTGTTATCAATGAATTTAATCATTAAATAACAGGGAAGTATACCTCTTTTGATCAGGGAGGTAATAAAATATGGAAAATACAGATATAAACATATCGGCTCTTGAGAATGTAGATATAGATGGAATATTAAAGCAAACAATAAAAGAGAAAATAGAGAAATTAATGGAAATAGAGTTAAATGCATATTTAGAGGAGAATCCAGGAATAAAGAATGGAAAATATAAAAGGGATTTAAAGACAAAGTATGGTGAAATAAAACAGTTAAACATACCAAGAGACAGGGATAGCAATTTCCATACACAGGTAATAGAACCATATAACAGATCAATAGGAATGGAGGATCTTATAGTATCAATGTATTCCAATGGCATATCTACAAGGAGAATAGCAGGTATACTTGAAGATATTTTAGGAAATAAATATTCTAAAT
>JAKAAK010000203.1 GCA_021797025.1 Thermoplasmata archaeon | reverse complement strand
TTCCATTTTTGCTCTGAATTCTTTTGCTTCATCAAAACTTAATTTTATTGATTTAAAATAATAATTATCGTTTATAGAACGATACCTAAAGTTATAACGACATAAAAAATAATCATCTAATAGTGGATCAATGCCATATGAGGAGATGGCTCTTCCAGTTTCCTCTAAGAAGTTTAAGATTTCTTCTAATATTTCTGTAGCAGATGCCTTTATAATTTTCAGAATTTCTTCCTTATCATGATCTTCTTCATTAGACATTAATTTTGTATACCATTCTTCAGATTTTAAATAAATGTGAAATACTTTGCCGTAAAAAAACCCTATTTGGATTAATCCTATCTCATTAGGATGTGTGTCAACATCACTGTCCTGATAATAATATAGTATATTGATGTTTAATATTTTGGCAATATCAATAAATTCTCTCCAATCTTCTAACTTAAATTCTATGCTTGAATCAGGGATTTGTTCTAATGGATACCTGGATTCAAATATTGTAAACTTCGAATTGCAATAATCAAATATTTCATTTTTTATTTCCTTTAGTTTAGTCACTTATCTCCACCTTTGTTTTATTATACATCTTTATGGTCTTATCCTCTTTAATTTTCTTTTGCTGATACGATAATGTTGATTTGTATACCTTCAAGGTTTTCGTTTCTCAGAATCAATAGACATGATCTTATTCTGCACATCGATAGTATCATTACTTGAGATTTCAATATCTTTATCTTTCCTGATATAAATCTGCCCAATTCCCTGATATTCTCAAACGCTATGTTCTTAAGTATGTATTGCTTATTCCTAAACTCATAACGCTTATTAAAATTATTTTTTATCTTCTCAATCAGTATAGCTTAGCCGTATCAGGTTTTAAACGAATGTGGTAATTCTCAGTAGTTATGAAATCTGATTTTTTCAATTTAGTTTCCAGTAATTCGATTACAGAATAATCAACGATACGTGTAAATAATTACCGTAAATCGTAAACAAGAGGATGCTTTTAATGGGCAATTTTATGTAGATACCCAATAGACTCATCAATACCTATCGCATTGATGTATTTCCTTACCATTGATTCAAATATGGCGTATCTGTAATTCAGTAGAGTGTTGATGAGATTGGATACATTCATATTCCATGAGTATGATATGTTTTTCATTGTTACAAAGTGGTATATTATCCAGAATTAATTTCCTATTTAAAGACCACTGAAATATAGATAGAAATGCTAAACATGGGGGAAACTAAACAATAATAACAATACTTTTGTAAAATGACTATTAAAGTGAAAAGGTATAAGCCAGAATACGATGTTTGCAAGTCATTTATATGACTTCAACAGTTTCTGTAGCTGAACTTACTAAATGAATAGGTGAATTTCCTGATACCATGACATATGGAATGAAGTGGTCTATCAGAAGGCATTTCCTTAAGTACCTTCTTGGAATAATGCTAACTCTAGAGTTCAGAGGAAAGTATATCAAATATTCAAAATTTATATTTTATCTTTATCTATATTCACCGTTGCTATATCCCCTACTTTCTTTGCTCTTATTTCAGTGTATATGATTCCTAGGGCTATCCATATTGCAGCTACTATAGCATACACACCATATGGGAATCCTGGGAATGGTATAACAGTATAATATATAGCAACAGCTATCAAAATTGACGCGATTAGAGGAATTAAGAGGTGATATACTATAGAGAAATGGTGATGATTTTTCCTAATAAATATGCCAAGACCAATATTATTAATAAAATGAACCAGTAATAGCATTATACCTATCATCACGAATGGATATACTCCTCCATTAAAAGGTCCAAAAAATATACCGTTTATGATGGCGAAAGCAAATCCTGCAATCGTGATAAGTATTAACACCCTATGTGGTGATTTATACTTTTTATGGGTCGCATGAAGCCATTTTGGCAATATTCCGTCTCTTGCCATTGCATACATAGTTCTAGAAACTGAATTATTTATTGCAAGACCAAACATTAGATAACTATTGTATATAATCGCAACGAAAATCATAGCTACTATAAATCCAAATTTTTGGTGAAACACTATAATCCCTGGGTCAGGTGATGTTGCAAAAGAAGCCATATTAGAAGCACCCCATGATACCGTGAGCGCATAAGTTATCATGATAATACTTAAATTTAGGAGCATTACCCATACCATTGATCGCGGAATAAATTTCTTCGGTTCTTTAGATTCTTCTCCAAGCGCAACTACAGAGCCAGAACCGGATAAGGTCGTTATTCCTATAATAAAACCTAAAAATATTGGAGCTATGCTACCGTTTGTAAATTTTAACGTAAACGTATTAAATGTATTGGATGATCCTGCCATGATTATAAGTATTATACTTGTTACCATCAAAAATGAAACTTCGATTATTCCAGCTATTAAGGCATAGTTTAAAGATAATTTTATTCCTCTATATTCAAATAGAAACACAAATAGCATATATGGTAAGATCAGGATTATCCAGAGGTATGGAATTGTTGAAATATCTGGGCTTAATAAATAAATCAATGAGGCTGCGCCCAGAAAACCAAAAGCAGGATAAGCAAGAAGTTCATCCCCCATGAAAAGCCAGCCCGTTAATATGCCCCACTTTTTTCCAAGGGAATTGGCCGCAAAACCATAATATCCTGCAGAGCTAGATAGATATTTTGAAAATTGATAATTTGTATTTAATAATACGAAATAACCCACCCAAGTTAATAAAATTACAAGTGGAGTGGCGCCCAAAGCAATAGCAGCTGTACCAGTGACAAGCAATGCAACATCTGCCGCCGGAGCTACGTGGGATTCGGCCTGAAAAACATCATGCCAAAACCCAACTGCCTTTTTTTTAAGCCCTCGCCCTTCCAAGATATCATCATTAATTGCACTGGATTCATACATGTTACCACCTCTTTATTACTACCTTGCTGTCCGTGTAGAACATTACATGGTCTGGCCCACCCTGGGCGTGTAGATCCCCGAAGAACGAATCTTTGTAACCTGCAAACGGATAAAAAGCTATAGGTGCTGCCACTCCTATGTTCACCCCTATATTTCCTGCCTGTACTCCTTCTATATATTTTTCTGCGTATTCCCCGGATTTTGTAAATATTGTAGAGGCATTTCCATACTGGCTTTTATTAATGATCTCAATTGCATCATCTATGTTTTTAGCTTCTACAACGCTCGCCACCGGCCCAAATATTTCTTCCCGTACAATTTTCATGTCAGAATTGGCATTATCGAATATAGAAGGACCAAGGAAATATCCTGAAGAGTATTTTCCCGGGCTAAACTTTCTCCCATCAAGTATTAAATTTGCGCCTTCATTCTCACCTGAATCAATATATTTCAGAACTCTATCCCTATGTTCTGATCTTATCAATGGGCCCAGTGTCACATTATCATCCAACCCGTAACCTAACTTAAACTTTTCTGCTTCCATTTTGAATCTATCTACGAGTTTTTTATGGTTTTCCGGCATGGTTACTAAAACTGACCCGGCTAAGCATCGTTCACCTGCATTTCCGTAAAAAGATGAGATAAGGTGGGGAACAACTTTATCCAGATCAGCATCTGGCATGACCAGCTCATAGTTTTTAGCGGAAGCACCGGCCTGTGCACGTTTATGATTTGCCGCAGCGGTGGAAACTATGTACTTGGCAGCTCCAGTAGAACCGACGAAACTCACCCCAGATATCTTTTTATTATTCAGAATTGCATTTACTGTGTTGACAGACCCATTGACTATGTTAATTACTCCAGGTGGAAAACCGGCCTGGTTGAGAAGGTCTATGGTTTTCTGAAGTGTCAGGGGGGTTTTCTCCGAGGGCTTAACAATTATAGTATTTCCTAGGCCAACAGCATATGGTATAAACCAGAAAGCTACCATTATGGGAAAATTAAATGGTGCAATTGCAGCAAAGACTCCCATGGGCACCCTGAAAAGTTCCTCATCAATCCCTCCGGCAATGTTTTTACTGTTTCTTCCCATGATATTGTATGTTGAAGAACATGCCGCCTCAACATTTTCAATCGCCCGCATAACCTCTCCCTGAGATTCCTTAAACGTTTTTCCATGTTCAATTGTAACCATTCTGGCCAGTTCATCTGCATTTTCCCGCATAAGATTTTCAAGCCTAAAAAGGAACTTAATCCTATCTGTAATAGGTATTTTAGACCATTTTAAGAATGCACTATACGCCTGATCAACCGCTTTATCAACGTTCTCCTTTTCAGTATCATATACCGTGGCTATCTTCTTGCCAAATGCCGGATTGTATACATCGAATTCGCTATCTCCACTATTTTCTTCTCTTTTTCCGTTGATGTAGTTAAATACATCATATTCCATATTTTCTGCTTTCATTTGATAACCTCCTTATCAGATATTTCCAGTGCCTCATCTATAACACTGAAACCCTGTTCTAATTCTTCCCTGCTTATAATCAGCGGTGGGGCAACAATAAAATGGGAAATCCATGTACTTAGGTAGACACCATGATCCATAGCATATTTCGCAATTCTTGCAACAATCTGCGGCCTTCCTGCAATTTTGTCATCTGCAGTGGTAAATGGTATCCTCTTTTCACGATCCTTATTAAGTTCTACAGCCCCGAAAAGACCTATGCTACGTACATCTCCAACAGATGGATGCTTTTCTTTTAGTTCCTGTAACTTCTTTGCAAAGAAAGATTCCTGTTTTTTAACATTGTCTAGAACATAATCCCTGTATTCATCTATGGCCGCTGATGCAGCTGCAAGCATTAAGGGATGTGCCTCATATGTATGCCCATGGGCGAAAATATTATCCTCAAAGTAATCGGATACTTTTCTGTCCACCGCTGTCAGCGACAGCGGAGCATATGCTGCAGTGATCCCCTTTGCCGCTGTAAGAATATCGGGTTTTACATTCCAGTGGTTAACAGCAAACCATTCCCCAGTGCGGCAGAAACCTGTCATGACCTCATCTGCAATTAGCAGGACATCATTTTCCTCTGTTATTTCCCTGATTCTTTTGACAAATCCGTCTGGTGGCACAACCACACCGTTAGTTCCGGTTACTGGTTCAAAAATTACGGCGGCGATGTTGCCTTCCTGTTTTATTGTATATTCCAAATTCTCTGCACAGGCTAGATTGCATTCTGGGTACTTGAGTCCGAATGGGCAGTGGTCGCAGAATTGGGGTGCAACCCTGACAAATCCTGGAGCAGTTTCATAATTATCTACGAGTTTGCGTCTGAAATCTCCTGTGAGTTGCAGGCTTCCCAGTGTTGACCCATGATAAGAATTATAAAATGATATTATTTTGTTCTTATTTTTCTTAGAATTATACATCCTGGCAATTTTGATTGCTGCTTCATTTGCCTCGGTTCCTGAAGTTCCATAGAAAAATTTGGTCAAATTATCAGGAAGTATAGATTTTAGTTTCTGTGAAACTTCTTCACGGATGTCAGTATCAAAGGATGGCGCAATGTAAGCAAGTTTATCTGCCTGTTTTTTAATTGCTTCTATGACCCTCCTGTTTCCATGACCCAGATTGGAGCACATCAACTGGGAAGACATATCCAGATATTTATTTCCACCTGAATCTTTAAAATAACATCCCTCAGCTGATACTATTTTTAGCGGATGCCAATCCCTCTGCCTGCTCCAGGTTACAAAGGTATTTTCCGTTGTACTTTTAATATCTTCTGTACTTGATTTCACAATGATCAATATTATAATTGTAACTTATATATAAATATTTGTTATTATACGTAAATAATATATCAATATATAATGTATAATCAATTTATTATATTATATTTTATGTATTTTATGATATTATTTATCTTTAAAAATATAAAAAT